>NZ_CP109002.1 GCF_036226605.1 Streptomyces sp. NBC_00704 | reverse complement strand
GCGCTGGCGCGCTGCCTAAAGTACGAATTGTGCAAGCACAATTCGAGATTCCCGCGCAAGCGCGGGAATGAATTCCGCAAGCGGAATTCTGAAAGCAGATCAATTCCTTATCCGCTGCGCGGATAACAAGAAATGGATTCGCTTCGCGAATCCATGAGGCGCTGCGCGCCTCATTAGAAAGCAGGCTGTGCAGCGCTGACGCGCTGCACAGAGAACGGCTCCGCTGACGCTCCGCCAGATTCCGCAAGCGGAATCCTGAGTGGATGTCAATTCCCACAAACACGAATTGACAGGAATCCCGCAAGCGGAATTCCTGAGGCTGTCAGTAAGAGATTGGTGGCGTCTCGCGCGGGACTGTGTGGGGGATGGGAATTCCCAGCTCTCATCTCTGCAACGGATGTGACGGGCTCTCGGTCTGACGGAGCGTCGACCTCGTTGCAGTGAGCGCGCGAGAGTTGAATTCCGCACGCAGAATTCAACTACAGAACCATTCGCGCTAGCGCGAATGGTGAACGATCACGCTTGCGTGATCGTTCGGGCTGGCAGCTAGGGGGTGTGCATCGCGCTAGGAGCTGTGTAGGGATTGGTGGATACCCCATCCACCGCCTATAGCAGGTTTACCCATGCTCCTTCAGCCTGCACCACAACTCGCAGAAGAGGTGTTGGGATCAGTCCCGTATCTCTTTATCGAGGGGGACACCGGGGCAACCTGTCAGATCTGTGAGGGGCGATTGGGGCTCGTGCTCTCGTTCCCTGAGCGGTCGGGCACGGAGCGGCCGGGGAAGGGGGTTGATCGGTCTGCTGTTCGAGGACTCGCATGGGTGTACGAGATTAGGTGACAGGGTGTCAGTGGGCTTCGTCATGCTCGGCGTATACGGCCGAAGCAGGGCCGGAGTGAGGTAAGCCGTGGTGTTGGGTGGAGGGACGTGTGGTGTGGTTTTGAGGGCGACTGCTGAGCAGGAATCGGCCCGGGAGGCATTTGCCGCGGGCCAGGACTTGGCGTTGGTGGCCGGCGCCGGTACGGGAAAGACGTCGACACTGGTGATGATGGGCTCGGCGACGCGTCGGCAAGGGCTGTATGTGGCGTTCAACAAACCGATCGCGGAAGAGGCGAAGAACCGGTTCGGAAGCAACGTGCAATGCCGTACATCGCACTCGTTGGCCCACCGGGCGGTGGGTCACCGGTTCCAGGACCGTCTGGACGCTTCTCGCCACATGCCGCTGAAGCGTACGGCGCAGTTGCTGGGACTGGACCGCGACCTGGCGGTCGGCAGGAGGCGGCTCAGGGCGACGACGCAGGCGCGGCTCGTGATGGAGATGGTCCGGCGCTTTTGCTACAGCACGGACGAGCAGGTGGCGGCCCGGCATCTGGGCCCGGTCAACGGGCTGGATGACCAGGGGGCGCAGTATCTGGCGGATGTACTGCTGAAGAGGGCTCGGTGGGCGTGGGACGACATCTGTTCGCCTGAGGGGAAGCTGCCCTTTCAGCACGACCACTACCTCAAGATGTGGGCGCTGACGCGGCCGGGGTTGCCTGCGGACTTCGTGCTGCTGGACGAAGCACAGGACGCCAATCCGGTCCTGGAGGAAATCTTTCTCGCACAGGATGCGCAGCGAGTGTGTGTGGGAGATCCCGCGCAGCAGATCTACGAGTGGCGGCATGCCAGGGACATCATGAGCGGTTTCCCCGGGCAGCGGCTGGAGTTGACACAGTCGTTCAGGTTCGGGCCGGCGATCGCGGAAGTGGCGAACCGGTGGTTGCGGGCCGCGTCATCTTCGATGCAACTGACCGGGCACGCCAACGGGCCGTCGGGGCTCGGGAAAGCCGAGGTCCCTGATGCGGTGTTGTGCCGCGGGAACGCGGACGCGCTCGCTGAGGTTTTAGGATTCCTCGAGGAAGGAGTGCCGGTCGCGCTGGCCGGGGGTGGTGGTCCGCTGTTGAAGATTGCTGAGGCTGCGATCGATCTGCGGGCAGGCAGGCGGACCTCGCATCATGCGCTGTTCCTGTTCTCGTCATGGGGCGAGGTGCAGGAGTACGCGGAGCAGGACGCCGCGGCAGCAGAGCTGAAGGCGACCGTGGAGCTGGTCGATACCTACGGGCCGCAACAGATCATCGCGGCCGTGAAGCGCATGGTCGATGAGGAGCAGGCGCGGGTGGTGGTGTCGACTGTGCACAAGGCCAAAGGGCGGGAGTGGAGGCGGGTGCGGATCGGGGCCGGATTCACGCCCCCAGCGGACGAGGCCCTGGCACGGGGAGTGCATCCGGCGGAGGCGCGCCTCATTTACGTGGCGGTGACGCGGGCTCGGGAGGTGCTGGATACGACTGGGATCCAGTGGGCCGAAACCCGGATCCGGCGCTCCTCGCGCGCCTGTGTGACGAGTACCCCGGACGGCCTGCCGCTGGCCGCGCTGCCGTTGACGGGACAGCTCCAGTACCCGCGCTCGCCGATGTCCGTCTTTTTGGACCGGCACCTGCCGGGCACGGAGCGGGTGGTCGGCGCGTACCGGCAGCGCTCGCGTGGACTTCCGCCTGCGGTGCAGCCCATGGATGAGCGGCGCCCCGACTATGCGGCCCTTGGGCACACCATCGACTACCGACTGCGGCTCAGTCTGGGGCACGGCCCTGGAGGCGCGGTCGCGATGGGCGTCCGGCTTCTCGGCAGCCGGCTCCCGATCGACGGAGCTCCCGCCCTCGAAGTGCGGGCGGCCTTGCATACGGCCGGCATGCAGTTGCTTGCCCGTCTTCAGAACCATCTGGCGGGTGTGCCCCGACGACTGGGCGATGAGGAGCTGACCAGGCTGTGTCATGTGGCAGGCTTCTATGAGGCCGTCTACCGCAATGGCGTCTTCTCCCGGCGCCGGAACCTGCTTGCCCTCGCCGACGCGCACACCACCTTGGATCATCTGGCCGCGGCGGTGCCGGCGTACGTGCTGGAGGACATCGCCGAGCAGATGGAGCTGGCTGAGCGGCCTTTCGCACCGTTCAGGCAGTTGCCGGACGAGCAGCGGGTGTGCGGGCCGGTGTTCGCCGGCAGTGCCGACTTGGGCGGGGCTGATGCGGATTTCATCGTCGGTGGGCTGCTGATCGACTGCAAGGCCACTACGCGCCCCCATACGGTCGACCGCTTTGCGGTACAGCAGCTTGCCGGGTACCTGCTGCTCGACTACGACGACGCGTATGGCGTGGACCGGGTGGGTCTCTATCTTTCCCGTCAGGGCGCTCTGATCACGTGGAACGTCCCGGAGTTCCTTGATGCTCTGGACGCTCGTGTTCCCTTGCCCCAGCTGCGCGCGTTGCTGCGCGACCACCTTCGGCAGGCATGGCCTTCAATGCCGTCGGAGGAGGGTTGACCGCCCCCGGCCGGCCCGCGTTCCCGTTCACGCGGGAACGGGGGCGAGGGCCGGCCGGGGGCGGGCGGGCGGGGGGCGGGCGGGGGGGCGGGCGGGGGGGCGGGCGGGGGCGGGGATGTAGCGGCCCGTTGAGGAGAGCCGCACCTCATGCGCCGGCGGGATCGCGCATGTGCTGTCGGCGGGATCGTCGACAGCACTGCGATCGCCAGGGTCCCCAGTGGTATTGGTCAATGGGAAGGGGGATCTGGACGCTTCCCGCCTGGCTGACGTGCGGTGGCGGGTCAGGTTGGTGTGTTCCAGGCTGCCGGTGCGGCTTCGGTGTCGGCGCCGGGGGTGGGGGCCGGGCGGGGGGTGGGGGGTGGTGTGCGGGAGAAGCGGGGGGCGGGGGACGGCTGGGGGCGGCCGGCGACCTCGGTGAACGTCGCGCGCTCGCGCAGGGCGGGGTGCTCCGCGGCTTCCTCGGTGGTGAGGACGGGTACCACGCACGCGTCCTGGTCGGCGAACACCTTGGCCCAGTGGTCGCGGGGGCGGGTGCGGAACGCTTCGGCGATACGGTCGCGCAGGGCCGGCCAGTTTGCCTGGTCCGCTCGGTCGGGCAGGGTGGCGGGGTTCAGGTCGAGCTGGGTGCAGAGGGCGTCGTAGAAGCGCGGCTCGATCGCGCCGACCGCCACGTGTCCGCCGTCCTGGCATGCGTACGTGGTGTAGAACGGCGCGTCGGTCACCGTGACGTTGCCCGGGTTGTCCCGCCATTGGCGGACCATCACCTCCAGCAGGGCCGCTCCGTCGACCATGGCCGCGTCGACGACCTGGCCGCGTCCGCTGTGCGAGCGCTCGTGCAGCGCCGCCAGGACGCCGAGGACCTGGAGCAGGCCGCCGCCCGCGAAGGTGGACAGGTACGTCGACGGGGGCGATGGGGGGCCGGCGGGGGCGGCGTCGCTGTCGAGTACTCCGGTTAGGGCGAGGAAGCTGATGTCGTGTCCGGAGCGCTGTGCCCAGGGTCCGTTCTGGCCCCAGCCGGACACCCTGGCGTAGACGAGCCGGGGGTTGGAGTCGTCGAAGGTCTCCGGGCCCAGGCCCAGGCGCTCGCATGCTCCCGGGCGCAGGCCTTCGAGCAGCACGTCGGCGTGGTCCACCAGGGCGCGCACCTTGCGTATGTCGTCCGGGTTCTTGAGGTCGGCGGTGACCGAGCGGCGGGAGCGGCCGAGGGGGTCGGCGGGTCCGGATGCGCCGGCGCGCGGGCGGTCGATGCGGACGACGTCGGCGCCCAGGTCTGCGAGGAGCGTGGCGGCGAAGGCGCAGGGTGCGCCGCTCGCCAGCTCGACCACGCGTACACCGTTGAGTGGCCCCACGAGGCTCATCTCCTTTCCAGTGACTTTTAAGAATGATGGTGACGGATGAGTCGACTATTTGCGCTTCGGGGTTCCGTATTGTTTCTGCTGTGATTTCTTCCCTATCTTGCGAGTGTTTTTGTTTTTTCTTTCCCCGATGAGAAAGGGCAGGAATCGTGACGGTTCTTTACACGGCTGAGGTCGCTTCGTCGGGTGACGGGCGCAAGGGGCGGGTCAGCTCCTCGGACGGTGTGCTGGAGTTGGAGCTGGATGCGCCCAAGGAGGTGGGCGGTTCCGGGGAGCGGACCAATCCGGAGCAGCTGTTCGCGGCGGGGTACGCGGCCTGCTTCCACAGCGCGTTGCGGTTGTCCGCGCGTGAGGCGCGGGTGCCGCTCGACGCGGAGCCGGTCGTCACGGCTCGGGTGCATCTCGAGCGGGACGACTCCGGTTACGGGATCAGCGCCGATCTGACGGTGCGGATGCCGGGTGTGGCGGAGGAGACGGCGCGGGAGTTGGCGGACCGGGCTCATGCCCGTTGCCCTTACTCGCGTGCCGTGCGCGGCAACGTCCGCGTGGGGATCGAGGTGGTGGCCGGCTGACGGCCGGTTCCCCGGTGCCTCTTTGGCGCGTGATGCTTCCGGTGTGCCGCCGGAGTCGGACGGGGTCCGGCTCCGGCGGCGTCCGTGTGTCCGGGTCTGCCTCACGCAGCCGGGGGTTCTGCGGCCGCGGCGGCCTTGGCGGCCTGCGGGAGGGCCGTGACGATGCGGTCCACGGCCCGGTCGTCGTGTGAGGCGGACACGAACCACGCTTCGAACGGCGACGGCGGCAGGTAGACGCCCTGGCGCAGCATCTCGTGGAAGAAGGCCCGGTAGCGGAAGGCCTCGCTCGCCCTGACGTCGTCGTAGTCGTGGACCGGCCTGTGTGAGAAGAAGACCGAGAACATCGTTCCGGAGTACTGGAGCGTGTGGGCGACGCCCTCGGTGGAGAGCGCGGCGGACACTTCGGTCCCGATGGTGGCGGACACGGTGTCCAGGCGCTCGTAGACCGCGTCGGTGCAGTGGCGCAGGGTCGCCAGGCCGGCGGCGGTGGCCACCGGGTTCCCGGCGAGGGTGCCCGCCTGGTAGACGGGGCCGGCCGGGGCGAGGTGGGCCATGACGTCGGCCCGGCCGCCGAAGGCCGCGGCGGGGAAGCCGCCGCCCATGACCTTGCCGTAGGTGAACAGGTCCGCCGCGACGCCGTCCCGGTCGTACCAGCCGGCGCGGCCGGCGCGGAAGCCGGTCATGACCTCGTCGGAGATGAAGAGGGCGCCGTGGCGCCGGCACAGGTCCTTCAGGCCGGCGTTGAAGCCGGGCAGGGGCGGGACGGCGCCCATGTTGCCCGGCGCGGCCTCGGTGATCACGCAGGCGATCTCCTGGCCGCGCTCGGCGAAGACGCGCTCGACCGCGGACAGGTCGTTGTAGGGCAGGACGAGGGTGTCGGCGGCCTGGGCGCCGGTGACGCCGGGGGTGTCGGGCAGGGCGAAGGTGGCCAGGCCGGAGCCGGCGGCGGCCAGGAGGGCGTCGACGTGGCCGTGGTAGCACCCCGCGAACTTGACGATCTTGGATCGGCCGGTGAAGCCGCGGGCCAGCCGGATCGCGGACATGGTGGCCTCGGTGCCGGAGGTGACCAGCCGGACCTTCTCGACGGGGGCGACGCGGTCGACGATCTCCTCGGCGAGGGCGATCTCCCCCTCGGTCGCGGTGCCGAAGGAGGTGCCGGCGGCGAGTGCGGCGCGGACCGCGTCGAGGACCGCCGGGTGCCGGTGGCCGAGGATCATCGGGCCCCAGGAGCAGATGAGGTCGACGTACTCGCGGCCTTCGACGTCGTAGAGGTAGGGGCCCTGCGCGGAGGCCATGAAGACGGGGGTGCCGCCGACGGAACCGAACGCCCGCACAGGGGAGTTGACGCCGCCGGGGATGACCGTCGCGGCGCGTTCGAACAGCGAGGCCGAGGCGGTGCCGGCGCCGCCGTCGAGGGCGGCGGCGGGTGCAGGGGATGAGGACATCGGTCGGTGCCTTTCGCAAGAAGAGGAGGCGGGGGGTGGGGCGGGGGGTGGGGCCGGTGGTGGGGGGCCACCGGCCCCGGGGGGCGGTCGTCAGTGGGCGGGGGTGGTGGCTGTGCTGTAGGCGGCGTCCAGGACGATTGCGCCTTGCGGCAGTACCCGGACCGGGTTGAGGTCCAGTTCGAAGTCGCCCGGCCAGTCGCGGATCGCGTCGGACAGGCGGTACAGCAGGTCGGCCAGTGCCGTGGTGTCGAGTTGCGCCGTGCCGCGGGCTCCGTGCAGCAGGGCGGCGCCGCGCAGTTCGGAGATCATGTGCTCGGCCTCGCCGTCGGCGAGCGGCAGTACGCGGTGGGCGACGTCGTCGAGGACCTCGGTGAAGATGCCGCCGAGGCCGACGGTCAGGACGGTTCCCAGCGGGCTGGTGCGGACGCCGACCAGCGCCTCGATCCCGTCGGGGGCCAGTTCCTCGACGAGGACCTCGCCGCCGAGCGCGGCCAGGTCGGTGTAGGCGGCGGGCGCCTGTTGTTCGGTGACGTCCACGCGGACGCCGCCGGCCTCCGACTTGTGCAGCAGTCCTGGCACGACGGCCTTCAGTACGGCGTGGCCGCCCAGTTCGCGGACCAGGGTGGCCGCGTCGTCGGCGTCGTGGGCGGTGCGGCCCTTGGGGACGGTGATGCCGGCGGTGGTGAGCAGGTGCTTGAGCTGCGGCTCGGTGGCCTGGGGTGCGGGTGCGGGGAGGGGAGGGGTGAGCGTGTCGCGGTGGGTGTCCGGGCGGGGGCGGCTGACCTGCCACAGTGCGGCGGCGGCCTTCAGCGCGCGGGCCGGGGTCGGGTAGTCCGGCAGTCGGGCGTCGCGGAGCATGGCGGGGGCGTCCGGGGCGAGGAAGTCCGCGCCGGTGCGGGCCACCAGGATCGGCTTGCCGCCCTTGCGGGCCGCCTTGGACAGGGCGGTGACCGCCTTCTGCACGTCGGGTCCGGCCATGACGCAGAAGCAGGCGATGATGATGTCGACCGAGTCGTCCTCGAGCAGTACGTCCAGCGACCGGTCGAACAGGGTGGGGTCGCTGAGCACGGTCGCGGTGATGTCGACGGGGTTGTCCACCGCGCCGAACGGCGGCACGATCTCGGTGAGCGCGGCGATGCTCTGTGGTGACAGCCGGCTCAGCTGGAGGCCGGAGTCCTCGATGGCGTCGGCGGCGAGGATGCCGGAGCCGCCGGAGGTGGTGACCACGGCGACGCGCGGGCCCTTCGGGCGCAGGGGGGCCTCGAACGCGGCGGCGGCGTCGAGGAGTTCGTCGATGTCGTCGACCCGGGCGATGCCCAGTTGGCGCAGTGCCGCGTCGAGTACGCGGTCGTCGGTGGCGAGGGCGCCGGTGTGGGAGGCGGCGGCGCGGCCGCCGGCTTCGGTGCGCCCGGACTTCAGCAGTGCCACGGGTTTGCCGGAGGCGCTCAGGGCGCGCAGGGTGTCCAGGTCGGGCACGTCCTCCAGGTAGCCGAGCAGTCCCTGGCACTCGGGCTCCTGGGCCAGTTCGCGCAGCACCTCCAGTGCGGTGACGTCAGCGTCGTTGCCGGTGCTCACCACCCAGCCGGGGCGCAGTCCGCGCTGGAGGGCGAGGCTGGCCGCGCCGAAGCCGAGGGCGCCGCTCTGGCTGACGAATCCGAGGGTGCCGGGCTCGAAGGGGACGCTCTCGGCGCCGAACAGGGGGCTGAAGGTGGCCAGGACACGGTTGTTGAAGCTGACGGCGCCGATGCAGTTGGGTCCGATCAGGCGCAGTCCGCCCGCGCGGGCGCGGGCGACGATCTCGTCCTGGAGGGCGGCCCCGTCGGCCCCGGTTTCCGCGAAGCCGGAGGAGGCGATGATGGCGAGCGGTATGCCGGCCTCGACGCAGTCGTCGACGGCGCCGGCGACGCGGTCCGCGCCCACCATGATCAGCGCCAGGTCGATCGGGCCGGGCGCGTCCTTGAGGGAGGCGTGGGCGGGGACGCCGAGGATGCTCCCGCCCTTCGGGTTGATGGGCAGGATGCGGCCCTTGTAGCCGTGGCGCAGCAGGAAGTCCATCGGCTTGCGGCCCAGCGCTCCGGGGCGTTCCGTGGCGCCGATGACGGCGATCGAGTCGGCGTTCCACAGGGCTGAGATCGCGCTCATGCCATGACCTCCTGGGCGGGCGTGGGGGCGGCGGGTGCGGGGTGGGGGGCGAACAGGATGTGCAGGGCGTCGACGTAGACGTCGCCGTCGGAGCGTCCGGCCAGTTCGCGGGCGCGGACGGTGGGCTGGTGGAGCACCTTGTCGACGATGCGGCGGACGGTGCGGGAGACCTCCTGGAGGGTTTCGCCGTCCATGGCTTCCAGCCGCTTGCCGAGCCGGGCGAGTTCGGCTTCGGTGGCCTCGGCGGCGGTGGCGCGCAGCGCGGAGAGGGCGGGGGTGGCGCGGGCGGCGCGGCGGGCGGCCTTGAGGGCCTCGACGTCGGTGTCGACGATGCGGTGTGCGCTCTCGACGCTGGCCACGGACAGTTCGTCGTCGCCGCCTTCCTCCGCGATGCGCTGGAGGTCGACGAGGGTGGCTCCGGGGATCTGGCCGGCTTCGGGTTCGATGTTGCGCGGCAGGGAGAGGTCGAGGAGGTACAGGTCGCGGCCGTCGCGCGCGGGCATGGCGTCGGCGACCTGGTGGGCGCGCAGGAGGGGTTCGGTGGCGGCGGTGCAGCTGACGACGACGTCGACCTCGGTCAGCAGGCGGGGTATGTCGTGCAGCGGGTGGCCGCGGCCGTCGGCGGTCTCGGCGAGGCGCTGGGCCTTCTCCGGGGTGCGGTTGGCCATGTGTACGCGGCTGAGGCCGGAGCGGCGCAGGGCGGCGAGGACGACCCCGCCGAACGAGCCGGCGCCGATGACGAGGGCGGTCTTCCCGTCGAGTGAGCCGACGGTGCGCTCGAAGAACGCCAGGCCGGCGGTGGCGAGGGAGCGGCCGGCTTCGTTGAGTCCGGTTTCGTTGCGGGCCCGCTTGCCGGTGCGCAGTGCGGCCTGGACGGCCTGGTTGAGGGTCTTGCTGGTCGCGCCGACGCGTTGGGCGCGTTCGAGGGCTTCCTTGACCTGGCCGAGGATCTGGTCCTCGCCGAGGACGACGGAGTCGAGGCCGGAGGCGACCTGGAACAGGTGGCGCAGGGCGTCGTCGTCGTGGCGGACGTACTGGTAGGGGGCGAGTTCCCGGGCGTCGACGCCGGTGTGGTCGGCGATGAGCGCGTCGAGGACGGGCACGGGGTCGGTGCCGGGGGCGGCCTCGGCGTAGATCTCGAGCCGGTTGCAGGTGGACAGGATCAGCGAGGCGCTCAGGCCGTCGGCGTCGGCGATGCGCTGGGCCAGGTCGTCGAGCGGCTTGGGGCTCTCGTAGAGCTGTTCGAGCAGGTCAAGGGGGGCGGTGGCGTGACTGATGCCCACCGCGAGGAACCGGTTGTCGTCCGGTGTGGTTCGTCGCACGTTCCTTACACCTCGATGGATGACGTGGGGAGGGCGCCCGGCCCGTGGGGGCCGGGCGTGGCGGGGGCGGGTCAGCCCAGGCGGGGCGCGAACTCGGTGGCCCAGTAGGTGATGATCTGGGAGGCTCCGGCCCGGTGGATCGAGGTGAGGCTCTCCACGATGGAGCCGTCGCGCTCCAGCCAGCCCCGGGCGGCGGCGGCCTCGATCATGGAGTACTCGCCGGAGACCTGGTAGGCGGAGACGGGCACGTCGACGTGGTCGGCGATCAGCCGGACGATGTCGAGGTAGGCCAGGGCGGGCTTGACCATGACCATGTCGGCGCCCTCGGCCATGTCGAGGGCGACCTCGCGCAGGGACTCGCGGATGTTGCCGGGGTTCTGCTGGTAGGTGCGGCGGTTGCCCTGGAGGGAGGACTCGACGGCGTCGCGGAAGGGGCCGTAGAAGTGGGAGGCGTACTTGGCCGAGTAGCCGAGGATGGCGACGTTGTGGTGGCCGGCCGCGTCGAGGGCCGCCCGGATGTGTCCGACCTGGCCGTCCATCATGCCGCTGGGGGCGACGATGTGGGCGCCGGCTTCGGCCTGCACGACGGCCGCCTGGCCGTACAGTTCGACGCTGGCGTCGTTGTCGACGTCTCCGTCGGGGCCCAGGACGCCGGTGTGGCCGTGGGTGGTGTACTCGTCGAGGTTGATGTCGCCGATGACGACGGTGGCGTCGCCGACCTCGGCGGCCACGTCGCGCAGCGCGACCTGGAGGATGCCGTCGGGGTCGACGGCGCCGCTGCCGCGCTCATCCTTCTCCTGCGGGATGCCGAACAGCATCACTCCGCCCACGCCGGCGCTGACGGCCTCGACGGCCGCCTTGCGCAGGGTGTCGCGGGTGTGCTGGAAGACGCCCGGCATGGAGGGGATCTCGCGGGGGGCGGTCAGGCCCTCGCGCAGGAACAGGGGCTGGATCAGGTTGCTCGCGTGGACCTGGGTCTCGGCGGTGAGGCGGCGCAGGTGCGGGGTGCGGCGCAGTCGGCGGGGGCGGTGCAGCGGGGCGCCTGCGGGGGTGCTGACGGGGGCGGGGCCGATGGTCGACTGGATGGTCATGCGGATCACGCTCCTTGGAGGATCGAGCCGAGGAAGACCTTCTCGAGGTGCTGGGAGATCTCGGCGGGCGGTCGGTGGAACCAGTAGCCGGCGTCGGAACGGGAGAAGATGCGCAGGTCGCGCAGGGTGACGGTGAGTTCGGCGAATTTCACGGCGAGGCCGGCCGGGTCGACCACGGGCATGCCGTGCAGTTCGCGGACGCCGAGGTGCCAGAAGATCTCGTTGGGGATGCCCTCGGCGGGGATGATGATCTCTGCGCCGGCCTTGCGGGCGCGGGCGGCGGCCTCGGTGTAGGCGGTGAGGAACTGGTCGCAGTCGCCGTCGAGGGCGCGGTGGACGCCGTCCCAGCCGCCGGGCACGACCTCGTAGGCCGCCATGGAGCGCTCCAGGCCGTAGCGGGAGACGTTGGCCCGGATGGGCTCCTCCAGCGGCGGCATGAAGCCGAGCAGGCCGAAGCGGTGGCCGGTGAGGGCCGACAGGAAGAACGCCGTCTCGCCGTAGCCCAGCGTGGGCACGGCGGCCAGGTGGCGGGCGTCGCGCAGGCCGGGGTCCTGGCCGGCCGCCGTGATCCAGGCGTCGTAGCCGGCGCGTTCGGCCTGGAGGGCGGAGTGGGCGAAGTGTTCGCTGAACAGGACCTGGGCGGCGTGGTGGCCGACCAGTCCGAAGGGGGTGTTGTCGGGGTAGGTGTCGGCCGGCAGCGTCTTGATGTCGATGACGGTGCCGGGGGCGGCGATCGCGTCCAGATGCTCGCGATACCACTGGTCGAGCAGTGGCAGCCGTCCTTCCACGGTGTGTTTGTGGAACCAGATGCGCATGGCGCTTCCGTCCTCTCGGCTGAAAACGGGCAGGGGAAGACACGGATGGTCGGGGGCAGGGGTGATGTGGGCAGGGGTGGTGTTCGGGTGAAATGGAGGGGTAAAGGAGGGGGGTGCGAGCGGGGTGGGTCGGCCGGGTCGGCCGGGTCAGTGGGTGAGCTGGGGCCGGGGGGCGCAGTCCAGGAGTGAGGCCTTGAGCAGGTAGTCGGTGGTGCGCTGCGGGTCGGCGGCGATGCGGCCGATGGTCTCCAGGGCGCCGCGCAGCCGGGCCGGGTCGTCCAGGCCGGCCGTGCGGGCCTCGCTGCGCGGGATCACCTTCTCGGTCACCGCCCGGCGCCGTTCTGCGGCGACCGAGGCGAGGACGCGTTCGTCGGCCGGGCCGTGGTGCAGCTTCGTCAGCGCGCGTCCCCAGGCGACGGCGTCGTGCAGTCCGCAGTTCATGTTCATGCCGCCCGCGGTGGAGGTGAGGTGCGCGGCGTCGCCGGCGAACAGCACCCGGCCCGCGCGGTAGTCGGGCAGGACGAAGGAGGCGAGCCGGTAGGTGTGCGCGTCGGCGATCTGGACGTCGTCGGCGCAGGAGGGCAGGGCCCGGCGCAGCAGGGCGCCGACCTGTGCCCGCTCCACGGCCTGGCGGCGCGGCACGTCGGCCGGCATGCGGAAGATGAGCCGCCAGTGGTCGGGCATGCCCAGGACGCTGAAGGACTGACGGCTGTCACGGACGTAGGCCAGGGGCGCGAGGTCCGGCAGCAGCCCGTCGAGGGCGGTGTGGGTCACCACGCGCAGGGCGTACGAGGGGTATTCGGTGGCGCGGGAGGGCAGTTGGAGGGCGGCGCGGACGGTGCTGCGGCTGCCGTCGGCGGCCACCACGTACTCGGCGTCCAGCGGCGTGCGCAGTCCGGTGGGCCCGTCGAGCCACAGCCGTACGGCGTCGGTGCGCGGCCGCACGTCGAAGACGGTGCTGGTGAAGCACACCTCCGCGTGCGGGTGCTCCTCGAGCGCGGCCAGCAGCAGCGGGGTGAGCCGTGACTGCTCGGCGTGCACCCGGTAGGGGTGGGCGGTGCGGCCGTTGAGGGCGTCGTAGCCGATGCGGTGCAGGACCCGCTGTTCCAGGTCGCGCCACTGGATCTCGTGCACCTTCCGGCCTGCGGCGCGCAGGGGGGCGGCGACGCCGAGTTCGTCGAGCAGGTCGAGGGTGGAGGGGTGGAAGGTGGAGGCGCGGGAGGCCGTGGACAGGTCCCGGGAGGATTCCAGGACGGTGACCGGCACGCCGCCGCGGGCCAGGACGAGGGCCGCGGTGAGCCCGACGGGTCCGGCGCCGACGACGACCACCGGGCGGCGGCGCACGCTCATGCCGTCCCGCCTGTGCGGGCGGCGAGCCGGCGCAGCAGGCCCGTCTCCTCCGCGGGGTCGGCCGGCAGGCCGGTCTGCTTCAGGGCCCAGCGGGCCGAGCAGATGTTGGAGGTGAGCAGGACGCGGTCGTTGCCCTCGCCGATCTGCCGCAGGGCGTCGAAGGTGAACATGCCGGTGCCGGTGAGCAACAGGGCCTCGTCGTCGCCGAGTCCGGCCTCGGCGACCTGGCGGACCAGGTCGTCGGTGGAGACGTCGTAGGGGGAGAAGCGGTCGCCGGCCCGGATCGGGACGACCCGCGAGACGGTGAGGCCGGCCTGCTCCCAGAAGGTGCGCGACAGGTCAGTCAGCCAGGGCTCGTACGGGGAGACCAGGACGATGTCGCGGACGCCGAGGTCGGCGCAGGTGTCCAGGGTGGCGAGGGTGGAGGAGGCGACGGGCCGGCCGCCCGTGTCGGCGAGCTTCTCGCACAGGGCCCGGTCGCCGTCGGGGCCGAGCAGGTAGTGCGAGCCGCTGCACGCCACGACGACCGCGCCGAGCTTCAGCCGGCCGAATCCGGCGACGACCTCGTCGAGGCCGTCGTTGTAGGCGTCCAGCCGCTCGCGCAGGGTCCGTCCCGGCATGACGGGGAAGCGGGAGGTGTGCGTGTTCATCGCGGGCCGGACGAGGCTGCCGATCTCCGGTTCGGCGGCGGCGTTGCCGGAGGGAACGACGACCCCGAGGCGTTCCGCAGATTGCAAGGACATCTTTCCCCTTTTCCGAAGCGTTCTTCCGAGGCTTTTCCGGGACTTTCCCGAGGCGGCTTGGAGCCGTTCCGGGACGCCCGGCAGCGGGCTTTCCCGACGCCTGGAACGCTAGGTGGGGAGGGCGATGCGCGGCACTACGGAATCACGCAGTGAGGCGTTCGGGCTGCGGAGTTCCGAAGTGGGGAACGGTCGCGCCCAGGGCGGCGGCGAGCTGGGCGCGGCGGCTGATCGACAGTTTCCGGTACATGCGGGTGAGGTGTTGTTCCACGGCCCGGCAGGACACGTTCAGCCGCTCGGCGATCCGCTGGTTGGTCATGCCGGAGAGCACCATGCGGGCGATGCGCGACTCGTGCGGGGTGAGCAGCGCGTCGGGGGTCGTGCCGGGTTCCTCGGGCTCGCGTCCGGTGAGCGCGCTGTGGCCGTACTCGACGTTCCAGGAGCGGATCCTGGTCCGGGCGATCAGTCCCTGCCGGACGAGGGGGTCGCCGCGCAGGATCCGGTGCAGGGAGACCTCGTCGGACACGGCGATCACCAGGATGTCCCCGTTTCCCGTGCCGGCGAGGCCGCCGCCGACGAGGATGCCCCGGCCGGACAGCGAGCGCAGGTGGGCGACGTGGTCGGGCCAGGCCTGGTGCAGGCGGGATTCGGCGGGCTGGAAGGTGCGTTCGACGACGTACGGCATGGGGTCACCTCAGCGTGTGCGCGGCGCGGGCGCCGGTCCCGTTGCGGGTGGCGGTCCCGTTCCGGGCGGCGGTGGACGAGGGAGGGGGCGGAGACAGGGGGGTGGGGAGAGAGGGGGGTGGGGGGAGAGAGGGGGCCGGGGAGTGGGCGGCGGGGGTGGGCGGGCTCCGGTGCGGTGACGGCCGACGGGACCCGGTGGGCCGGTGGTGTCACCGGCCCGCCGGGTCCCGTCCAGGGGTGGTGCGTGCGGTGGGGTCCGCGGGCCTCACTGGGCTCCGGCGGTCAGACCCTTCGACGGTGCGGGGGCACCGGCGGGCGTGGCGGCCGCGGGGGCGGCCGCGGTCTGCTGTGCGGGCTTGTCGACGGGCTTGCGGCGCAGCAGCGCGATCGCGACGAGCACGGCGGCGGTGCCGAGCAGGACGCTCCAGCCGAGGGGCTCGTCGAGGAAGACGGCGCCGAGGACGACGGACACGACGGTCATCAGGTAGATGACGGTGGCCGCGGCGGCGGGGCCGTCCTTGGTGATGATGACCGTGTTGAGCAGGACGGCGAAGCCGGTGCACACCACGCCGAGGATGATCAGCGCGACCACGGAGTCGGTGCGCCACTCGACGGGCTCCAGGCCGATGAACGGCACGGCGAACAGGGTGAGCACGGCGGCCATGGTGAGCTGCCCGCCCGCCAGCATGAAGACGGGGATGCCGCGGCCGGCGAGGAAGCGGCCGACGTAGGCGAAGCTGCTGCCGAAGCTGACGGCTCCGAGGACGAAGCAGACGATGCTGCTGGTGGAGGCGTGGGTGCCGGGGCTCCAGGGGGCGGCCACCAGGACCACGCCGAGCAGGCCGACGGCCATGCCGAGGATGCGGGCGGCGCCCAGCCGCTTCTCGGAGCCGAGCAGGACGGCCGCGCCGAGCGTCCACACCGGGCCGGTGCCGCTGATGACGCCGGCGACGTTGCTGGAGCCGGTCACCTCGCCCTGGGCGAACAGCAGCCAGGGGATGGCGTTGCCGAGCAGCGCGGCCACGGCCATGTGGCCGAGGAGCTTGCGGTCGCGGGGCGGGCGCTGCCCCCGGGACAGGCCGATGGCCATCAGGACGGCGGCCCCGAGGACGAGCCGTACGAAGACCATCTCCACGGGTGAGAACCCGTACCCGGAGATCTTGATCCAGAGGAAGACCGAACCCCACAGCAGGCTCAGGCCGGACAGTCGCAGCAGCGCGCCGGATTTCATGGCGGACCCTCACATTCAGCGGAAGACAGGGGCGACGAGGGGGGAGGAGACGGGGGCGGAACCCGTCCGCCGACCCGCACCAAGAGCGTCGCCCGTGCTGCCGCCCGGGGTCCAGCAAGTAATCTTTCCGATGAACGTGAAGGCAGACTGAAGCATTCGATCCGTCAGCCGAATGGGGCCTTCTGCCTACGAGATCACGGCCTGGGTGACCCTTCCAGCTCTGATTCAGCTGCCCTTGCCGCTTCGCTCAGGGCCTCCAGGACCGCCTCGATCTGGGGCACGCTCCCGCTGCCGGGCCGCACCGCGGCGAACACCCGGCGCCAGGGCGCGTCGTCGAAGCGCCGCACGGTGACGCCGGGCTGGGAGGACCGGCGGGCCAGCCGGGGCACCAGGCAGATGCCCAGGCCCTGCCGGACGGCGGCGAAGGTGGCGTCCCAGTCGCCGATGACATGGGTGGCCTGCGGGGTGAAGCCGGCGGCCGCGCAGGCCGCGAGGGGGATCTCCTGGCACATGCCGACCGTGGCGAAGATCCACGCCTCGTCGGCCAGTTCGCCCAGGGTCAGCGAGGGCGCCTGGGCCAGCGGGTGCTCCTCGGGCAGCGCCACGTCGAACACCTCCGTCATCAGGGGCCGCTTGTCGAAGCGCGAGTCGAGGGCGGGCGCGGCCGGTGACTCGACGGCGATGACCACGTCCGTGCGGCCCAGTTCCAGCAGTTCGAAGCTGACGGGCGGATCGACCTCCGCCAGCGTCGTGCGCAGCTCGGGCAGGCGCCGCTTGAGGATGCCGGCGGCCGGCAGGATGAGCGGCGACAGGGTGGTGCCGAACCCCGACACCGACACCTCGCCGCGTTCACCCCCGCAGTGCTCGGCCAGGGCGCGGTGCAGCCGGTCGATGCTCCCGAAGATCTCCTCGGCGTGGCGCAGCACCACCTTCGCCGCGCCCGTGAGCCGCAGCCGGCGCCCCACCGGCTCGGTCAGCGGCACGCCCAACTCCTTGGCGAGACCGGCGAGTTGCTGGGAGACGGCCGACGGCGTCAGATGCAGCGCGGCCGCCACCGCGCTGACCGTGCCCCGCCGGTCCAGCTCCACCAGGATCCGCAGCTTGCGCAGATCGATCTCGCTGCCGTACGGCTTGGCCGCCGCAACTCCCTTGTCCATGCCCATGACTGGCGCAACGTCAGCGCAGGCGTCCGTGTTCCAGGTCGATCACCTCCTTCGCCAGCCGCTCGAACGCGGCGAGGTCCTCGGCGTCGCGGTCCGCGTCGCGCCGCTGG
The DNA here is from genome assembly GCF_036226605.1 of Streptomyces sp. NBC_00704. Taxonomy (NCBI): domain Bacteria; kingdom Bacillati; phylum Actinomycetota; class Actinomycetes; order Kitasatosporales; family Streptomycetaceae; genus Streptomyces; species Streptomyces sp. NBC_00704. Next base: position 72,985 of record NZ_CP109002.1, on the reverse strand, counting down.
CCGGGGAAGGTGGGGTCGAGGACGACCGTGTCGGCGCCCAGCCGGTCGAGCAGGACGAGGTCGTCGTGGATCTGCTCCAGGCTGCCCTCGCCGAGCACCCGCCCGGCGGGCAGCGGCCGGCCGGTCAGCCGCAGCTTGATCCGCGGCGCGAGCGCGGGCACCGGCAGGTTCAGCCGCTTGGCGGTGTCGCGCAGCGCGGGCAGGCCGACGTGGACCAGCCAGTCGGCGGTGACGGAGGTCGGGTGCCAGGCGTCGCCGTAGCGCGCGGCCCTGCGCAGGGCGCCCGCGCTGTGCCCGCCGATCCACACCGGCGGTCCCGACGGCTGCACCGGGCGGGGGCCGGTGTGCACGGGACCGAACCTGACGAACTCCCCGTCGTGCGCGATGACGTCCCGCGTCCAGAACGCCTTCATCACCCGCAGGTACTCGTCGCTGCGGGCCCCCCGGCGGGCGTACGGCACGCCGAGGGCGGCGAACTCGCCCGCCGCCCAGCCCGCGGCGGCCCCGAACACGAACCGGCCCCCGCTGAGCCGGTCGATGTTCGCCACCTGACGGGCCGTCAGCAACGGGTGCCGGTACGGCAGGATCGTCACCGTCGTCCCGATGCGCACCCGGCTCGTGACGCCCGCGAGCCAGGCGAGCACGGTGAACGGGTCGTAGAACGGGGCGGGGAACAGGTGCTCCACCTCGGGCGTGGGCGCCACGTGGTCGGACACCATCAGCTGGTGGTAGCCCATCTGCTCCAGCCGCCGGGCCCAGTCCAGCATGCTCTCCGCGGTGGTGGCCGGACCGTAGTTGGGCAGGTTGGCGCCGAACTTCATGGCAGTCTCCGTTTCGCTCGGACCCCGGGCGCGGACGTGGCGTCCGGGGCTGGGTGGGGCGCGCCGGGCGGGAACCGGCGGCCGAGGAGGTGCAGCGCGCAGGCCGCGGCGGCCACGGCCGCGGCGAGCGGCGGCAGCGCGCCCGGCGCGATCCGGGCCGACAGCACCGCCCCGCCGAGTGCCGCGCCGGCCGAGCCGCCGAGATAGGTGGCGGAGCTGTTCAGCGCGAGCACGGCCGCGCCACCGGAGGGGCGCAGGCCCAGCAGCCGGTGCTGCTGCGGCACCACGAACGCCCAGCCGGCCGCGCCCCACAGCACCAACAGCACCAGCACGGCCACGCCGCTCAGCAGCCCCAGCGGGGCCACGCACAGGGCCAGCGCGGCGAGCAGCACCGCCACCTGGGCGCCGGAGCGGCCGGTGCGGTCCAGCAGCGGCCCGACCAGGAAGCTTCCCGCGACCCCGCCGGCGCCCCACAGCCACAGCGCCGTCCGGTGCTCGGTGACACCGCACGCGTCGAGCACCGGCACCAGGTAGGTGTACAGGCCCAGGCTGGCCGTGGTCTGCAGGAACGTCGTCAGCACCGCGATCCCGACCCGGCGGTCCGTCAGCTGGGCGCCGCGCTCGCGCAGTGAGGGCATCGCGGCGCCGGACACCGCGGGCAGCAGCAGCGCCGAACCCGCCAGCGACACCACCCCGATCGCGGTGACCAGCCACAGCGCCGCCCGCCAGCCCGCGTGCTGGGCCAGGAACAGCCCTCCCGGCACCCCGAGCACGGTGCCCGAACTCAGCCCGCCAAGCACCACCGCCAGCGCCCGGCCCCGCCGCTCGGGACCGGCGAGCGCGGCCGCCGCGGTCGCCGCCACCGGCATGAACACCCCGGCCGCCACCCCGGCCAGGCCGCGCGCCACCATCAGCGCGGCCAGCGAGGGCGCCAGGGCGGAGGCGGCGTTGGCCAGGCAGAACAGGGAGAGCGCCGCGACGAGGACCTGCCGGACGCCCCAGCGCGAGAGGGCCGCGCCCACGAGCGGGGCGAGCAGGGCGTAGCTGAGCATGAAGACCGTCACGAGCTGGCCCGTCACGGAGGCCGGCTCGTGCAGGTCCGCGCCGACCGCGGGCAGCAGTCCCGCCGTCACATAGGCGTCGGTCCCCACCGCCAGCGCTCCCAGCCCGAGCAGCAGCACGCGCAGCACGGTGTCTCCTCCCTCGTCGGCGTCCGGGTGGGTCAAGCCTCACCCGGGGACCGGCGCGACGGGGCGTTCGCACGGGCCGGGGGTTCGGGTTCCCACATCCCCGGCGCCGCCGGACGGCTCCGGCCCGGCCGCAGCGCCCTAACGTCGACGTCCCGACGGGGCAGTGGCCCAGCCGGCCGCCGTACCGCATCCACGCGACGGAAGGGATGAGCCATGCAGGACCGTGCCATCATCGACTCCTGGTTCCCCGCCGACCTGCTCCCGCCCGCTCACTGGGAAGAGCACTACGCGCCGCGGGAGCTGCCGCCCGGCGCCCGGGTGACCCGGTTCGCGCCCAGTCCCACCGGCTCGATGCACCTGGGCGGCCTGTACGTGGCGACGCTGGCCCGCGATCTCGCCCGGCGGTCCGGCGGGGTGTACCTGGTGCGGATCGAGGACACCGACAAGGACCGTGAAGTGGCGGGCGCCGCGCAGGAGTTCGCCCGGATCTTCCGCTACTTCGGTCTGGAACCGGACGAGGGTGAACAGGAGGGCCGCTGGGGCCCCTACCGGCAGTCCGACCGCGCCGACATCTACCTGTCGTACGTGCGGGAGCTGGTGCGCGAGCAGCGGGCCTACCCGTGCTTCTGCTCGCCGGAGCGGCTGGAGGAGAACGCCGGGGAACAGCGGCGGTCGCGCTCCCCGCTCGGCTACTACGGCAAGTGGGCCCGCTGCCGTTCGCTGTCCGTGCGGGAGGCCGGGGAGCGGATCGCGGCCGGGGAGCCGTACACCGTCCGGCTGCGCTGCCCCGCCGGCCTGCCGGGCCGGGTGCGCTTCCGCGACCTGGTGCGCGGGGCGCTGACGATGCTGGACAACGGCAACGACGTGGTGGTGCTGAAGTCCGCGGACGCAGAGGGCCGCCGGCTGCCCACCTACCACCTGGCCCACGTGGTGGACGACCACCTGATGCGGGTGAACCTCGTGGTGCGCGGCGAGGAGTGGATCTCGTCGCTGCCGCTGCACCACCAGCTGCACCGCGCGCTCGGCTTCGGCACACCGCAGTACGCCCACATCGCGCCGCTGATGAAGCTGGACGGCTCCAGCCGGCGCAAGCTGAGCAAGCGCAAGGACCCCGAGTCGGCGGCCGGGTTCTACGAGGCGGCCGGGTATCCGGCGGCGGCGGTCGAACACTATCTGCGCGGGCTGGCCAACAGCCGTGTCGCCGGGCTGCCGACCGGGCGGGCGCTCGCGGAGCCCCTGCGGCTGCCGGAGATGGGGGCCGCCGGCCCGATGGTGGACCTGCTCAAGCTGCGCTCCCTGAGCCGCGAGTACATCGCCTCGCTGGAGCCCGCCGAGGCCCTCGCGCAGCTCGGCGACTGGGCCGCCGGGTACGCGCCCGAGGTGCAGGCACTCCTGCGCAAGCACCCGGACCTCGCGCTGGCCGCCTTCGAGATGGCCCGGCGCGGCAACGGCACGCCCCGCAAGGACCTCGCGTGCTGGCAGGAGTTCACGGCCCGCTACGGGTTCTGCTTCCCCGAGCTGCACGAGATGGTGGACCGGCCGGACGACGACCGCTTCGGGGGCCTGCCCGGCCCGGCGGTGTCCGCCCTCGCCGCGGACCTGGCGGCGTGCTACCGGCACGCGGGTCCGGCGCAGGACTGGTTCGCGGTGCTGCGCACGGTGGCCGAGCGGCACGGTTTCGCCCCGGACGTGCGCACCCACCGGGCCGATCCCGCCGCCTACCGGGGCTCGATCCGGGACGTGGCCAACGTCCTGCGGGTGTGCCTCACGGGCAGCCGCCGCAGCCCGGACCTGTTCCAGGTGGCCCAGTCGCTCGGGGAGGAGGAGGTGCTGCGCCGGCTCAGGCCGCTCGCCACCGGGTCACCGGCCGGCCGCTGCTGAGACGGCGTCCGCCGGGAGGGCGCGGGCGGGAGGAGACGGCGGCCCGGTGTCCGGGCCGCCGTCCGGGGTGTTCCCCCGTTTCCTCTCAGCTCGCGAGGAGCCGCTCGCCGCGCAGGGCGACCGCCAGCTGCGCGCGGCGGCTGATCGACAGCTTGCGGTAGATGCGCGTGATGTGCTGTTCCACCGCGCGCGGCGACACCATGAAGTGCTCGGCGATCTGCCGGTTGGTCAGTCCGTCCAGCATCATCCGGGCGACCCGCAGTTCGTGGGCGCTGAGCCGCCCGGCGGGTTCGGCGTCCCCGGCGGCTTCGCCGGCGGCCGGGACGGCGCACTCTGCTCGATCCTCCGCTCCGAGCAGATCGTCCATGCCCTGGACCGTGACGTCCAGCGTCAGCCGCTCCTGGGTGTAGGGGTCCGCGCCGAGCAGCCGGTGCACCGCGGCCCGGTCCTGCGCCTTGACCACGAGCACCTCCCTGCGGCCCTCCTCCCAGATTCCGCCGCCGATCAGCACGCCCTGGTGCATGAGCCCGCGCCAGTACGTCCGGTGGGCCGGCCGGAGCCGGTGCAGCCGGGGATCGTCCTGGAACGCGCGGCTGATGATGTACCGCACGGTCACCGCCTTCTGACGTGTCTCATGTGGCTTCGCCTCCTCATGCGGCCCGGGACACGGGCTGCGGCACGGCCCGGGACACGGTCTGCGGCACGGGCTGGGGCGGGGTCTCCTGGGTGGCGGGCCGGCGGATCACCTGGTTGACGGCGTCCGGCACGGGCCGCCCCGTCAGGGCCAGGCGTACCGAGCGGGCGACGGCGATGCCGGCCTTCTCCTGCGCCTCGTCGGTGGACGCGCCGAGGTGGGGGGTGGCCACGACCTGGTCGAACTCGAACAGCGGGGAGTCGGTGCAGGGCTCCTTCGCGTACACGTCGAGTCCGGCGCCGGCGACCCGGCCCTCCTTCAGCGCCGAGTACAGCGCCTCCTCGTCGACGATCCCGCCGCGCGCGGCGTTGACGATCCGCACGCTCGGCTTGACCTTGCGCAGCGCCTCGTCGCCGATCAGGCCGACCGTCTCGGGCGTCTTGGGCAGGTGGACGGTGATGAAGTCGGAGACCTCCAGCAGCTCGTCCAGCGACAGCACCTTGACGCCCATCTGCGCGGCCCGCGCGGGCTGCACGTAGGGGTCGTAGGCGACGACCTTCATCCCGAAGCCCGACATGCGCTGCGCGACGAGCGCGCCGATACGGCCCAGGCCGACCACGCCGAGCGTCTTCTCGGCCAGCTCGACACCCGTGTACTTGCTGCGCTTCCACTCGCCGTTCTTCAGCGCGGCATTGGCCTGCGGGATGTGGCGGGCGGTGGCCAGCAGCAGACCGCAGGCCAGCTCGGCGGCGGTCACGATGTTCGAGGTGGGGGCGTTGACGACCATCACGCCGGCCTTGGTGGAGGCCGACACGTCGACGTTGTCCAGGCCGACGCCGGCCCGCGCGACCACCTTCAGCCTGCTCGCGGCGGCGATCGCCTCGGCGTCCACCCTGGTGGCCGAGCGGATCAGGATCGCGTCCACGTCGGCGATGGCCGGGAGCAGTTCGGCCCGGTCCGCTCCGTTGCAGTGCCGGATCTCGAAGTCCGGGCCGAGCGCGTCCACGGTGGCGGGCGACAGCTCCTCGGCGATGAGTACGACAGGTCTGCTCATGGGGATTCCCTTCCTCGGTGGGGGCGGGGCGGGCGGGAACGCGACGCGAACGCGTCAGCCGCCCGCCGGGTACCGGCCTCCCGCGTACAGCACGGCGGGCGGCCGTTCGTCGGCGCGCGACCAGGTCACGGCGCCGGCGACGAGAGTGTGGTCGAACACGCGGACGGAGCTGCTGACGTCGCAGACCGCGGCCACCGACGCGGCCGCCAGCACCGGGACGCCGTGCTGCGGGTGCCAGGACACGCCGCCGAAGCGCTGGGCCGCGGTGCCCGTCGCGAACTGCCCGGCCAGGTGCCGGTCGCCGAACGCCAGCACGTTCACCGCGAACGCGCCGCTCGCCAGGACCTGTTCCAGCGTCCGACTCGCCGTGGACAGCGAGACGAGCAGCGCCGGCGGCCGCAGCGACAGCGACATGACGGCGTTGACGGTGCAGCCGACCGGCCCGTCGGGGCCCTGCGCGGTGATCACCGCGACGCCCGTGGGCAGCCGGGCCATCGCGTGGCGGAACGCCTCGCCCGACACTGAGGGAGGCGCGGACAGCAGGCTCTCGGTCGTCATCGGTGCTCCCCGTCTTCGGGGCCGCCGGTGTCACGCGGGGTCCGTTCCATGATCGTCCTCTCTGGGGTGAGGTCCGCGCCCAGGGCTTGCCGGGCGCTCAGCAGGTGCTCGACCGCGCGGTCGACGACGCCGGGGCGGGGCCGTCCCCGCGCGGCGGACTGGGCGGCGAACCGCAGCGTGCGGGGCAGTTCGCCCCAGGCCGCCGACACGGCCGCGGCCGACTCCGGGTGGAGCCGGCCGTCCGCCACCGCGAACGCCAGCGCGTAGGCGTGGTGGCGGGCGGCCGCCCACAGGTCGTCGGCGTACCGGGCGAGCGCGGTGGCGTCGGTGCGCAAGACGCCGGCGATCGCCGCCAGCGACGTCTCCAGGCCCAGGCTCCAGGTTCCCGGGCCGGGTGCGGCTGCGCCGTCGGCGTGGGCGTCGGCGTCGGGCGGTGCGGCCTGCCAGGTCAGCCACCGGTACTGCCCGGCGGGCGGGAGCGGTGTCTCCTGGCCGAGCGCGAACCGGTCGCGGCGGACCACCTCCGGCGGCGGGTCCGGCACGGGGGCGAGGGCCGCGGCCAGCCCGGCGTCGTCCAGCCAGCCGTGGAAGGGCTCCTGGTCGCCGTAGGGGGTGAGGGCGGTGAAGTGGTCGGCCACCCGCCAGCGGCCCGCCCGGTGCTCGTGGATCAGCAGCCAGTGCGGGGCGTCGGCGCGTCCGTGGGCCGCCGCCCAGGGCAGATGGCGGGTGTTGCCCGCGGCCAGGACGCGCCGCTCGCGGTGCAGGGTGTCATGCAGCGCGGCGCGGGCCGCGGGCCAGCCGGCCGCGCCGCGGTAGGCCAGCTCCCGGCCGTCCCCGGTCCGGTCCAGCCGGGGGTGGTGGGAGAAGGCCAGTTCACCGGGGGGCAGGTCCAGGCGTACGGCGAGGCGGACGCCCTCGGCGAACCGGCGCCGCACGCCGGGCACGTCGGGCGCCAGGTGGGCGAGGAGGTTCGTCGTGTAGCAGCTGAGGTCCGGCATCGTGGCCGGCGCGCCGGTCGGGTTCACGAGGTGTCCAAGTCGTCGCGGGGGGCGGAGAAGGCGCAGCTGAGCGGCGTCCGCGAGAGGTCGCGCAGGCTGATCCACTGGAAGTCGTGCCACTGTCCGCGGCGGCGGCCGGGCCGGATGTCGATCGCCCAGGGCCGGCCGGACAGCCCGGTTCCGGCCGCTTTGACGCAGGCTTCCTGGGCGGTCCACACCCAGGCGAACTCGGCCGCCCGTGTGCGCTGCGGCAGGGGGGCGACCTGCGGGGTGTGGGCGCCGAGGCAGCGGCGCAGCAGCGCGTCGGGGACGCTGTCGGGGGGCTGCTGGACGTCGACGCCGACCCGGCGGTGCCGGGCGACGGCGACGGCGACGGCGTCTCCGTCGTGGGAGATGCTGATGCCGGTGCCGGGGTCGCCGGCGAGGACGGGGCGGCCCTGCTCCTCGGCGAGCACCGGCTCGTCGGCCAGTTCCGGGAGCGTGGCGCGCAGCAGGTGGCGCAGCAGGGCGCGGCTGGCGAGGAACTCCTCCGTCCGCCACCGGGGCAGGACGGCCGCGGCCGCCCGGTCGTGGGGGTGCGGGTCGGGGCGGGCCCACTGGCCGCGTTCGCCCCGCGCCACCCAGACACCGGGTGTGACCTGGAGCGTCAGGACGGTCATGGGCGCAACTCCGTGAGTAGGGTGTCCGCGTGATCGGCCACCGCGGCGAGGACCACCTCGGTGACGCCGCCGCCGATGCCCAGGACGCCTGCCTCGGCGCGGATGGTCTGGGCGCCGTCGCGGGCGAAGCCGTCGGCGCCCTGGAGCTGGGCGCAGGCGGCGAGCACGGGGTCGGCGACGAGGCCCGCCGCGGATTTCAGCAGGGCGGCCGCCGCGAGGTCCTGCCGGCGGGTGACGCGTTCGCCGAGGCTCTCGCACAGGGCGTGCAGTTGCCGTACCTGCACCAGGCAGGCGGCGTAGCGCTGGCGTACGGCGTCGTGGTGCCACAGGGGCCGTCCGTCGTGGTGCCGCCGGGTCAGCCGTTGTCCGGTGTCGGCGAGGACCCTGCTGGTCAGTGCCACCGTCCACAGGGCGCCCGCCAGGCGTTCGGTGCCCATGTGCCGGGCGAAGACGGCCATGCCGCGTCCGGGCCGCCCGACGATGTGGTCGGGCGGCAGCCGTACGCCGTCGAGTTCGACGTGCCCGGTCGCGGAGCCCTGGAGCAGGTCGCCGTCGGCCGGGCGCACGCGGACCCCGGGCGCGGTGGCGGGCACGAGCACCCAGGTGAAGCTGGTGAAGTGCCGGCCGGGCCGGTGCCGGGCGAGGACCAGCAGCCAGTCGGCGGCGCAGGCGGTGGTGATCCAGCGTTTGCCGCCGGTGAGCAGCAGGCCGTCCGGTCCGATGTCCACCTCGGTGCCGAGGCCGGCCAGGTCGGAACCGGCCGCGGCGCTGTCGGTGGCGGCGAGCGCCACGGTCGCAGCCCCGGACCGCGCCTCGTCGAGGGCCTGCCGTACGGGTCCGGTCGCGGGGGCGCAGGCGGCGAGGAGCGGCAGTGCGGAGGCCGCCTGGACGAGCACGCCGAGGGTGACGCCGTTGTCGCCGCGGGCGTCCACGGCCCCGATGAGGTCGGCGAGCCGTGCGGGGTCCAAGGTGGCGGCGGTCGCGGTTCCCGGGCCCGGGTCCTCGTGGTCGTGGAGGTGGGTCAGGACGCCCGCCGCGCCGAGCGCCGCCCACACCTCGGACAGCGGTGCGGCCGCGGGAAGCGTGGCCAGCGCGGCGGCCGCGCGCGGGCGGTGACGCGCGGTCGGGGCGCGGTCCGTCTCGATCAGGTCAGGCAAGGCGCACCTCCGCGTCGAGCAGGGCGAGTTTGCCGTCGACCAGGTGCAGGCGGTCGTTGCTGTAGTTCAGGGCGGCCGAGCGCAGGTCCCGCAGGCTGTGTTCGAGGCGGGTGGGCGAGTCCTTGAGGTAGCCGTGCCGCATGCCGACGGCGTCCACCAGGTCCTCGACGGCGCGGTGGCACTCGTCCGCCGCGGTGATCTTCAGGGCGTTGAGCAGGAGCTGGATCCGGGGCACGCTGAGGTCGTCGGCGGTCGCGACGACGTGCCGGGCGCGGTCCAGCAGCGCGTGCACCGTGTCGATCCGCTGCCGGGCCCGGGACAGCCGGGTCAGCAGCAGTTCGGAGTCCAGGTTCACGCGTCCGCGGCTCTGCGGGGAGCGCAGCAGTTTGACGACGCGGGAGAGCGCGCCGGCCGCGGTGCCGAGCCAGCACGCCGACCAGCCCAGATGGGCCATCGGCCCGAACACCGTGGTCACGACGGTCCGGAACGCGCCGTGCTCGCCCACCACGTGGTGGGCGGGGACCGTGCCGGTCAGCCGCAGGGCGACGCTGTGGCTGGCGCGCATGCCGAGCGGCTGCCAGTCGCCCGAGCGTTCGACGGTGAGCTGGTCGCGGTGGGCGTAGACCAGCGACACCTGGTTCGGGGAGGCCGGGGGCGGGCTCTGCATGGTGACCAGGAAGCCGTCGGCGTGCTCGCCGCCGGTGACGATCGGCGCGAAGCGGTCCAGCAGGAGTTCGCCCTCGCGTGCGGCGAGCGCCGACTCGCTGCTGAGCAGGTGGCCGCCCTTGCCGGCCTCGGTGGTGACGGACGCCAGGTACATCCGGCCCGCGGCGATCTCGGGCAGCAGTTCGTCCCGCAGCCTCTCGTTGCCGTGGCGCACCACGGCGGCGACCTGCTGACAGTGCATCACGAAGATCATCGCCACGGACATGTCGACCCGGCCGAGGGCGATGCCGGCGCTCACCACGTCGTCGGTGCCGCCGCCGAGGCCGCCGTGCGACTCGGGGACGAGGAGGCCGAGCAGGCCGCTGCGGCGCATCTCCTCCAGCGCCTCGACCGGGAACGACGCGTCCCGGTCGGTGCGTTCGACGTGTTCGGCCGCGACGCCGGCGACCCGGGCCACCCGGTCGGCCAGCCCCTCGGCGGTCGGCTGTCCCGCGGTCGGCGGTTCGGCGGTCGGCGGTTCGGCGGTCAGTGGTTCGGCGGTCGGCGGCCCGGCGGCCGGGGCCGGCCGCGCGGGGGCGAACGTCGGCGCGCTCACGCGGCCGTCACCTGGGTCCCGTCCGCGGCGTACCGCGCGCCGAGCGCGGCGCGCACCACGGTCCACAGGCTGCCGGCGGTGGCGAACGTGTCGTCGTTCATGTCGTCGTCCGCCAAGGTCACGCCGAAGGCGTCCTCGATGGCGAAGAGCAGCTCGATGGCCTGCATCGAGTCCAGGCCCAGCTCCCGCAGCGAGGAGTCGGGGGTGATCTCCTGCTCGCCGAGGAACTTCAGGAACGGCGTGAGCAGTTCGGTGAAACGGGCGTCCATCACTTCACTCCAGGGTCGGTTCCGGCCGGGGCCGGGACGGTGGTGCGGGTCAGGTGGATCCGGGTGATCTCGGGGGCCGCGCCGGGGCGGTCGCCGTCGACGACGGCTTCCGCGGGCAGCGGATGGCCGAGGAAGGCGACGAGGCTCGCGCTCAGCCCGTACGCGCCGACGTTGGGTACGGCCAGGAGGTCGCCGGGGGCGAGGGCGGGCAGCTTCGCGGCGCGCGCCCAGGTGTCGAGCGGGGTGCACAGCGGGCCGGTGACCAGGGTGTCCAGGAGCGGACCGCCGTCGCCGCCGGGCCGGGCGCCGTGCGGCACCAGGCGCGGGTTCAGGGCGGGCAGCCGCCGCAGTCCCGACATGCCGCCGAGGTGGTTGATGCCGGACTCCAGGACGACGACGTCCTTGCCGTGGGACCGCTTCACGTCGAGCACGGACGTCAGCAGGACCCCGGCCGTGCCCACCAGGTAGCGGCCCGACTCGAAGACGACCCGGGTGCCGTCGGCGTGCCGGCCGGGCAGCTCCGCGTCGAGCAGCGCGGTCAGCCGCGGCCGCAGCCCCGACAGGTCGATCCGCTGCCCTTCCGTCGCGAACGGCGCGCCGAAGCCGCCGCCGAGGTCCAGGACGCGCAGGTGCGCCCCGTGCTCCGCCAGGGCCGCCGTCAGCGTCCTGGCGGTGCGCAGCGAACGGGCGAACTGGCCCACCAGTGCGTCCACTTCACCGAGGTTGGAGCCCATGTACAGGTGCAGGCCGACGAGTTCGGCGTGCGGCCTGCCCGCGAACAGCTCCGGCCGGTCGAGCACCCACCGGGTGTCGGCGCCGAACTGCGAGGCCACGCCCGTCATCGCCAGGCCCTGGCCCGGCACCGGCTGGTCGTCGTTGACGCGCAGCAGACACCGCGCGGCGACGCCGGCCCGGCCCGCCAGACGGTCCAGCTGCCCGATCGCGTGCGGGGAGTCCACGGAGAACGTCCGCACGCCCAGCCGCAGCGCGTGGCCGATCTCCTCGTCCCGCTTGCCCGGACCGGTGTACAGGACGTCCGCGGCCGGCCAGCCCGCCTCGAGCGCGGCCCGGAGTTCGCCGGTGGAGCACACCTCGGGCAGCGCCCCGCGCTCGCGCAGCACGGCCAGCAGGGACGGGTGCGCGTTGGCCTTCAGGGAGTAGTACAGGCCCGCGCCGGCCGGCAGCGCCTCCACCAGCGCCTCGTGGTTGCGCCGGACCTCGGCCAGGTCGTAGACGTACGCCGGGGTGGGCAGGCGCGTCAGGACGTCGTCCGGCAGCGGCGGGGCCGGCCGGACGGCGCTACCGGGCCCGGACACGGGACGCCTCCTGCGCCAGGGCGGCGAGCGCCTTGCGGTCGACCTTGCCGTTGCCGGTCAGCGGCAGCGCGTCGACGACGAGGCAGCGGCGGGGGATCTTGAACTCCTCGATCTGCTCGCGCAGGCCCTGGAGCACCTCGGCGGGCGACAGCTCGCCGACCGCGAACAGCACGGCGGGGCACGGGCCCTGCGGCGGCAGGACGGCGGCCTCGCCGACCGCCGGGACGCGGCGGGCGGCGGCCTCGACCTCGGTGGCGCTGACGCGGAAGCCGTTCTCCTTGTAGATGTCGTCGCGCCGGCCCTCGAAGTACAGGTAGCCCTCCTCGTCCACCCATCCGTAGTCACCGGTGCGCAGTTGCGGCAGCAGGCCCTCCACCCGGTGGAAGCGCCGCGCGGTCAGCTCCGGGCGGCGCCAGTACCCGGCCATGACGTTCGGGCCGCGCACCACGATCTCGCCGACCTCCCCCGCGGGCCTGCGGCGGCCCTCCTCGTCGACGACGAAGACCTCGGTGCCGGGCAGCGCGCGCCCGCTGGAGCCGGGCCGCTCCAGGTCGCCGTCCGGCGGCATGATCGTGGCCCGCTTGCACTCCGTCAGACCGAACATCAGCTGCACCCGCAGCCCCGGCAGCGCCGAGCGCAGCGCCTCGAGCGTCTCGGCCGGCATCGCCGCGCCGGTGTTCGTCAGCAGCCGCAGCGGCGGCCGTTCCCGGGAGGGCCGGCGCAGCAGCCGGGCCAGGGCGTCGGCCACGGACGGGACGGCGGCGAGCACGGTGGCGCCCGTGCGCGCCAGGTTGCCCAGCAGCGCCGGGCCGACCTCGGCGGGCCGTCCGGTCACCACGTGGGCGCCGGCCTGCGCCGCCAGGAACAGCTGGTAGAGGCCGTAGTCGAAGGACAGGGGCAGCGGGCTGTAGACGACGTCGCCGGGACGGTACTCCAGCACCGACTGGATGGCCGTCGCGGCGAACGTCAGCTGCTGGTGGGTGCTGACGACGGCCTTGGGCAGCGAGGTGGTGCCGGAGGTGTAGATCAGGCACACGGGGTCGACGGTGAGCGGGCCGGGCGGCTGGTCGCGCGGCGCGGGCGAGCCGGCGAACGCCACCGCGGCGACCGCCTGGCTGCCGGCCGTGCGCACGCCGCGGCGCTGCGCGGCCGCCTGTGAGTCCGGCGTGTCGGTGACGAGCAGGGCCGGCTCGCAGTCGTCGAGGACGTGGTCGAACTGGATGCCGTGGACCTGCTCGTGCAGCAGGGAGAAGGCCACTCCGGCCCGGGAGGCGGCGTACACCAGCGCGGGCTGGGCGGTGGAACCCGGCGCGCAGATCACGAGCCGGTCGCCGCGCCGCAGCCCGCAGGCGTGCAGCCAGGCGGCCAGCCGCCGGGAGGCCGCGTCGAGTTCCCGGTAGCTCAGGGTGTGGCCGGCGCTGGTCACGGCGGGCCGCTCGGGCCACCGGGCGGCTGCCCGGTCGAGCAGTTCGTGCAGCAGGTCGGCGTGGGCGGACATCAGTTCCCTCCGGTGCGTGCGACGGGACGGGCGGGCCGCGGCGCCGCCGCGCCGGCGGGCAGGGCGCGCAGCACGATGCGGCAGATGCCGTCGACGTGGTGCAGGTTCTCCGGGACGAGGTCGTCGGCGTCGAACTCGACGGACAGCTCGCGTTCGAGGCGTTCGACGATCTCCACCACCCGGAACGAGGTGAAGCCGGGGACGTCCGCCAGCGGCCGCCCGTCGAGCAGGGCCGCCGGGTCCGTCTTGAGCACGGCGCCCGCGGCGGCCGCGACGCGGGCCCGCAGCGGGGCGGGCACGGGCGTCGCGTCGGCGGGCCGCGGCACGGCCGTGCGGGCCGTCGCGGAGGCCGTCACGGGGGCCGTCGCGGGGGGCGTCGCGGGGGGCGTCGCGGGGGGCGTCGTGGGGGCGAACGCCTCGCGGTCCCGGCCGAGTTGCTCCGCCAGGCGAGTGAACACCTCGCGGGCCTCGGGCCGGCCGCGCTCCACCCGCCGGTAGCCGAGGTAGACGCTCTCGGCCAGCGACTCCCACGCCTCGACGTGCGCGAGGGCCGCGCTGTCGTCGGCGAGCAGGCCGCGCGAGCGCAGGAAGCGGGCGTGCAGCTTGCGGGAGCGGGCCAGCAGCCAGGTCTCCAGGGTGAGCCGGTCGAAGGCGGCGCGCCGGTCGGGGTGCTCCGCGTACGCGGCGACGTACCGGGCGGCCGTCTCCTCGTCCGCCAGGTCGGTCTCGGCCCCGGCCGGGGCGGGGGGACGTCCGGCCGGGGCGAGGGTGACGGCCAGCGCCGGTCCGGGGACGGCGGCGGCCAGTTCGGCGCGGCTCAGCGGACGGCGGACCGGGCGGGCGCTGCCCCAGGGCGTCTCGTTGTGGTAGCCGTCCAGCACGACGGCGTCCGCGTCGCCGGCCGGTTCCAGCAGGAAGCTGTGCTCCATGTGCCGCCGCCCGGCGTACGGCACCCACGGCAGGTGGAAGGCGTCGGCCACCACGTAGCGTCCCTCGGCCGGGGTGAGGGCCCCGCCCGGCGCGGTGGTGCGGCGGTCCAGGACGGCGAGCCCGAGGCGCCGGGCCGCCTCGGCGAGCTGGTCGGCGGCGGAACGTTCCACCGTGGGCAGTCCGTCCGGCCCCGGCAGCGGACGGAAGCGCAGCACGGCGCCCAGATCCAGGTGGGTTCCGGGGCCGTGCCAGCGCTCGGCCAGGATCGCCAGGTTGACCTGCACGCAGTCGAACAGCGGCCATTCCACCTGGGGCTCGGGGGCGGGGGTGAGGTCAGCGGACATGGACGGCTCCCGCACCCACCGGCTGCTCCACCGGCTGCTCCACCGGCTCCAGGCCGCTCACGGCGCGGAGCAGCGCCTGCGGGTCGGGCGCCTCGTCGCTCAGCTCGCCATCCAGGAACTGCTGGTAGGCCCCCAGGTCGAGGTAGCCGTGGCCGCTGACGCACACCACCACGCCCTTCTCGGCGCGCAGCAGGCCGTTGTTGCCCTCGGCCCCGGCGCCCGCGAGACGCGCGGCGGCGGCCAGCGCGTGACCGGACTCCGGGGCGGGCAGCACCATCTCGCCGCGGGTGAAGCGGCGGCCCGCGTCGAGCGCCTCCGCCTGCCCGACGGCGGTGGCCGCGATCTGGTCGCGGTGGCGCATCGCGGACAGCACCTTCGCCGCGCCGTGGAAACGCAGCCCGGCCGAGTGCGAGTCGGGGATCGGGTAGGAGCTGCCGATGGTGTACATGGCCTCCATCGGCCCGGTGCCGGTGGCGTCCGTACGGTCGTAGGCGTACGTGCCGCGGGTCAGTTTGGGCGTCGTGCTGGACTCGGCGGCCACCAGCAGCGGCGGCTCGGCGCCCGCGGCGGCCGCGGCCGCGAAGAACGGCAGCGCGATCCCGCCGAAGTTGGAGCCCGCGCCCACGCAGCCCACCACCGCGTCGACCGACGCGTCCAGGCCGGCGAGCTGGTCGGCGGCCTCCAGACCGATCACCGACTGGTGCAGGATGCTGTAGGTCTCCCCGCTGCCGATGCAGAACGCCGCGCCCTCGGTGCGGGCGGCGTACTCCACCGCCTCGCCGATGGCCAGCGACAGGCTGTTGACGTCGTCCCCGGAGCGCCGGGCCACCTCCGTCAGCGGGCTGGGGCTGGCGTGCACGGTGGCCCCGAGGGTCCGCATCAGCGTGCCCCGGTAGGGCTTCCGTCGCAGGCTGCCCCCGACCATGAACACGGTGCACTTCATGCCGAACATGGCGCAGGCGGCCGCCAGGGCGGTGCCCCACTGCCCGGCGCCGGTGCCGCTGACGAGTTCGCGCACACCGGCCCGCGCGTAGTAGTAGGCCTGCGCCAGGGCGGTGTTGAGCTTGTGGCTGCCGGAGATGTTGCCGCCCTCATACTTCACGTAGACCGGCACCCGCGCCCCGACCGCGCGCTCGAAGCCGCGGGCCCGCCACAGCGGCGTGGGCCGGAACGCCCGGTAGGCGTCGGCGACCTCGGCCGGGATCTCCCAGTACTCCTTCAGCTGCACGCTCTGGCGTACCAGCGCCATCGGCAGGTTGACCTGCACGCCGGCGCCGCCCGCGGTGTCGGGCGTGCGGTCCGCGGGCAGCGGCTCGTCCAGGTGCGGCAGGACGCTGCGCCAGCGGGCGGGCGGTTCGGCACGGCTCATCGGGACGCCTCCGCCGCGGACACGACGATCTCGATCAGGTCGTGGACGGTCCGGAAGCTGCGCCCGACGAAGAGGTCGTCGGGCAGGAGGATGTCGAGTTCGTCCTCCAGGCGCACCAGCATGCCCACGAAGCCGAGGGAGTTGACGCGCAGGATCTCTCCGTTGAGCGGCTCGTGGTCGTCGATGTCGGCGGGTCGCAGGGACAGCCGGGACTCGGCGATGACCACGCGCTTGACGGACTCGGTGACCGCGGCGCGGTCCAGTCCGGTGATCATGGTTCCTCCGTGAGGGGTCGGGAAGGCCTCGAGGGCTCCGGGAAGGCCGGGAGGGCCGGGGAGGACCCGGCGCGCCCGGGAGGTCAGGGCCGGGACGCGGTCAGGGGGCTGCGCAGCGTGCCGCGCGCCTCGACGACCCAGCTGTGGGTGACGAGCGAGCCGAGCGTGACGGGGCCGCGCACGTGCATGCGGCCGGTGCTGATGGAGATCTCGGAGCCGAGGCCGAGCGTGGGGCCGTCGTGCAGCCGCAGGGAGCCGTTGACGACGATCGCCGCGGCGTCGACGCGGCGGGTGAACTCCTCGCTCACGCCGGCGTCCCGGGCGAGGACGCCCTCGGTGTGCCCGGAGCCGTAGCGCCGGATGTGGGCCAGCGCCTCGTCCATGCCGTCGACCGCGCGCACGCCGATCGTGGCGTCCAGGAACTCACGGCCGAGGTCGTGCTCGTGCAGGTCCTCGATCCGCCAGGGCCGGTCGCCGCCCTGTCCGTCGGGCCGCGGCACCCGCGCGTCGAGGCGGACGGCCACCCGCCGGTCGCCGCGCTCGGCGGCGCGCAGGATCGCGCGGACCAGATCACCGGCGACCTCGGCGTCGGCGAGCAGCATCTCGGCGGTGTTGCAGGCGGTCGGCTCCGGCAGCTTGCTGTCGAGGGCGACCTCGGCGGCGAGGTCCAGGTCGGCGCTGCGGTGGACGTAGAGGTGGTTCACGCCGCCGCCGCTGGCGATCACCGGGATCGAGGAGGCGCCGCGGCAGTAGTCGATGAGCGAGGGGCTGCCCCGCGGGATCAGCACGTCGACGGCGTCGGGCCGCTTCAGCAGGGCGCGCAGCTGCGTGCGGTCGGGATCGTCGAGGACGGTGACCAGGTGGGCCGGGAGTCCCGCGGCCTCCAGGGCCTCACGGGCCACGGCGGACAGCGCCTCGTTGGTGCGGGCGATCTCCTTGCCGCCGCGCAGCAGCACGGCGTTGCCGACCGCGACGGGCAGCAGGGCGCCCTCCACGGTGACGGTGGGCCGGGCCTCGTACACCATGAACACCACGCCGAGCGGCTTGGGCGTCCGCAGCCGCACCCCCCAGTCGCCGACGGGGACTCCGGCGTCCGGGGCGGTCACCTCGGCCAGTTCGGACAGGGTGGCGCGGGTGAGCTGCTGGAGCCGGCCGAGGTGGGCGTCGGTCAGCCGCAGCCGGTCGAGCAGGACGGGTGACAGGCCGCGTTCCGCGGCGAGGGTCACGTCCTGCGCGTTGGCCTTCAGGACGGCCGGCCAGTGGTCGGCCAGGCGGTCGGCGAGTTCACGGCAGTAGCGCGCGTACGCGGGGTCGCCGGTCGGCGGCGCGGCCGCGAGGGCGGCGCGGGCGGATGTGAGCAGTGCGTCGGTCATGATCTCCTACCACATGAACTGGCCGCCGTCGACGATCAGCTTCTGGCCGGTGACATAGCCGCTGAGCGGGCCCACGAGGTACTCCAGGGCGTCGGCGATGTCGTCGGGCGAGCCGATGCGACGTTGCGGGATCTCGGACAGGACGGCGGCGCGGTGCCGGGGTTCGTTCAGCCGGAACCGGGTGACGAGCTCCTCGGTCCCGGTCATTCCGGGGATCAGGCAGTTGACGCGGACGGCGGGCGCCAGCTCCAGGGCCAGGCATTTGGTGAGCTGGAGCAGTCCCGCCTTGGCCGCCGCGTAGTTGACGCCGTCGAGCCGGGGGCGGATGCCCGTGGTGGCGCCGACGTTGACGACGACGCCGTCCCCGGCGGCCAGCATGGCCGGGGCGAACGCCTGGGTGAGGTGGAAGGGTCCGGACAGGTTGGTGTCCAGGACGCGCTGCCAGTCGGATTCGGTGAGGTCGAGGAACGGGCGGTCGATGTTGACGCCGGCGTTGTTCACCAGCACCCGCGGCGTGCCGTGCTCGGCGAGGACGTGCCGGGCGGCGGCGCGCACCGCACGGCTGTCGGAGACGTCGGCCCGCACGGCGATCAGGCCGTGCTCGGCGGCGGCCCGCCGGGCCGCCTCCTCGTCGGCCCGGTACAGGGCGACGGTGCGGTGGCCCAGGCGCACCAGGCGCCGGGACAGGGCCAGTCCGATGCCGCGGGTGCCGCCGGTGACGACGGCGAGCGGACGGGGTTCGGTCATCGCGCGTGCTCCTGTGCCGCGGGGGTCGTACGGGTGAGGAACTCGTCGAGGTGCCCGAGCAGGGCGCCCTGGTGGGCGGGGTCGAAGACCTCGAAGTGCCCGCAGTTCAGGTGCCGTACGGCCAGCCGGTCGGCCAGGCTGCGCCAGCGGTCGGTCTGCCGGGCGCGGTGCTCGCTCTCGCAGACGACCAGCAGGGCCGGCCCGGCGCCCCGGACCTCGGTGCGGTGGGCGGCGCCGGCCCTGATGTGCGCCAGCGCGGTGGCCCGCGCCCGGGCGGTGTCGCGGCCGCCGCCCAGGGCGGCGACGGACCGTTCCACGGCGGACAGCAGGTCGGCCCGTACGGCGTCGTCGGCGCTCTCCGGCTCGGGGAAGCTGTCGATGAGGACGACGGCGGGCGCCGGGCCGTCCTCGGCGAGCCGGGCCGCCAGCTCCCAGGCGATCACGCCGCCGAGGGACCAGCCGGCCAGCAGGTTCGGCCGGCGCGGCAGCCCGGCCACCAGGTCGAGGTACCTGCGGGTCATCTCCGGGACGCTGTCGTCGGGTTCCTCGCCGGCCAGCAGGCCGTCGGCGCGGATGCCGTGCACGGTGCCGTGCCGGGCGAGCCGGCTCGCGACGCCGAGGTACTGGGCGAGCCCGCCGCCCGCCGGGTGGATCAGCAGGCTGTCCAGCGGACCGGGCCGCTGCGCGAGCAGGGTCAGCAGCCGCGCGTCGGAGGCGGGGGCAGGGGCGGGGGCGGGGACGGGAACGGGGGCGGTCATCGTGCACCGTCCTGGGAGCGGGTGATCCAGGCGGCCTGGGCACGGATGGTCGGGTCGAGGAAGAAGTCGAGGACGGGGATCTGCACGCCGTGGCGTTCCTCGATCGCGGCGCGCGCGGTCATCACGTTGAGCGAGTGGGCGCCGTGGTCGAGGAGCGAGCGGTCGACGGGGACGTCGGCGCGCCCGAGCAGCTCCCCCCACAGGCGCTGGAGCCACGCCTCGAGCGGGTCCCGCGCCGTGGTGACGGCCCCGCCGCCGGACGCGGCCTCCTCGCGGACGGCCTTCTCCGCCGACTTCAGCAGGGTGGGGCGGTCCACCTTGCCGTTGCGGGTGACGGGCACGGAAGCGACCTCGAACACCCGCGAGGGCGCCATGTAACCCGGGACCGCGCCGGCCACCCGGCGCCGCACGTCGTCGGGGAGCGGCGAACGGCCGTCCTCCGGCACGAAGAACAGCACCAGCCGCCGGTCGGCCCCCTCCCCCAGGACGGCGGCCACCGCGAGCGCCACGTCGGGGTGGGCGGCGGCCGCGGTCTCCAGTTCGCCGAGTTCCACCCGGTGGCCGCGGATCTTGACCTGGTCGTCGTCGCGGCCCAGGAAGAGCAGCGTGCCCTGCTCGTCGCGGAGCACCTGGTCGCCGGTGCGGTACATGCGGGCGTCGTCCCGGTCGCCGCGCGGGTCGGGCAGGAAGCGTTCCGCGGTGCGCTCGGGGTCGCCGACGTACCCGTGCGCGGGGCAGGCGCCGCCCAGGTACAGCTCGCCGGGCACGCCGAGGGGGGCGAGGTGGCCGGTGGCGTCCACCACGTGGGCGGTCGTGTGGGTGATCGGGCGGCCGATCGGGACGTGGTCGGGCCACGGCCCGGACCCGGTGAGCCGGTGTGTGGTGACGGCGTGCGTCTCGGTGGGGCCGTAGAGGTTGACCAGGCTGATGTGCGGCCGGTCGGCGAAGAAGCGCCGGATTCCGTCGTCGAGGAGCAACTGCTCCCCGGAGACGCACAGGTGGCGCAGCTCCGGCAGGTCGTCCCCGGCGTCCTGGGCGGCCCGGGTGAAGGGGCGCAGGGCGGCGACGGGGAGGTAGACATGGGAGACCCGCGCCGCGCTGACCCGGGCGAGCACCGCGGGCAGGTCCCTGCGGTCGGCCGGCTCGCGGGAGACCAGGGTCCCGCCGGCCACGAGGGTGGGCACGATCTCCTGGAAGGACACGTCGAAGCCGAGGGGGGCGTACTGGAGGAAGCGGGTGCGCTCGTCCATGTCCAGCGCGTCGAGCTGCCAGGCGGTGAGGTTCACCAGCGGACCGTCGCCCATCAGCACGCCCTTGGGGCGGCCCGTGGAGCCGGAGGTGAACATGATGTACACCCCGTAGGCATCGACGTGGTCGTCGCCGTCGCCGCCGTCGCTGCCGTCGCTGTTGCTGCCTCCGTCGTCGCTGCCGTCGTTGCCGTTGCCGTTGCCGTTGCCGTTGCCGTTGAGGACAGTGCTGTCGCCGTCGGCGGCGGCGGTCAGTTCGCTCAGTGCCACCACCCGGGCTCCGTCGACGGCCCCGCGGCCGACGACCAGCCCGCAGCCGGCCTTGCCGGTCATGTAGGCGAGCCGCTCGCCGGGCAGGGTCAGGTCCAGCGGCAGGAACACGGCGTGCCGCTCGAGCACGGCCAGGACGGCGACGACCGTCTCCACCAGCGTCGGCGTGGTCAGGCCGACCACGGTGCCGGGGCCCACTCCGTACCGGGCGAGCCCCGCCGCGGCGGAGCGGACCAGCTCCTGAAGCTCGCCGTAGGTCACACGGCGGCCGTCCTCCTCGACCGCGGTCGCCCCGGGCCGCCGGGCCAGGCCCGCGCGCACCCAGCGGCGCAGGTCCGGGTGGGCGGGCGGGCGCCAGAAGCCGTCGTGGGCGCGGGACTCGGCCGGCGAGGCGTCCTCGAAGAGTTCGGCGAGGACCGTGCCGGGGCGTTCGACGGCCTTCTCCAGCAGGCCGGTCAGTGAGTCGGCCAGCGCGCCGGCGAGCGGTTCGGGCAGCAGCTCGCGGTCGTGCTCCAGCTCCAGGAGCCAGCCGTCGGGACCGGGGGTGACGCCCAGCCAGAGGTCGAACTTGGCGGTGCCGTTGCCGTGCTCGCGCACCCGCAGGACGACCGGGCCGGGTTCCGTGTCGGCCGCGTCCTGCATCGCGAGCATGCAGGAGAAGACCGGGTTGCGGTTGGTCGAGCGGTCCGGTGCGACGAGGCGCACGACGCGGTCGAAGGAGACCGCCGCGCTGCTCTTCACCCGGTCCGCCTCGGCCCGGACCGTCTGCGTGACGAAGTCGTCGAAGCGCTGGTTCCAGTCGACGTCGACGACGAGCGGCAGGGTGTTGACGAAGAAGCCGCACAGGTCGAGTGAGCCCAGCGTGCGGCGGGCCAGCACCGGGCTGCCGAAGACCACCGGCGTGTTGCCCGAGTGCCGTGCGAGGAGCGCCGCGTAGACGGCCGAGAAGAAGACGAACGGGCTGACGCCGAGCGCCGCGCAGACCTCGCCGAGGGCCCGGGAACGCTCCGGGGAGAGCCTGATCTCGCGGCGGGCGCCGGTGAAAGCAGTGGTCGTGGGCCGGTTGGGCCGGGGGTGGAGCACGGTGGCGGGCGCGGCGCGCAGCCGGTCGGCGAGTTCGGCGGCGCTCCGCTCGACCTGCTCCTCGTCGGCGGCCGACAGCTGCGCGGCCAGCTCCCGGCACAGGGCCCGTTCACGGGCGACGCGCACCCGGTCGACGTCGAGGTCGGCGCGCACGGCCGCGGTGAGGTCGCGGACGAACTGGCGCAGCGAGAACCCGTCGAAGACGAGGTGGTGCACCACCAGCAGCAGCGTGGAGCGGGACCGGTCGGCGGTGTGCAGCAGGACCGCCCGCAGCAGCGGGGGCCGCTCGAGGTCGAAGGCGTGGCCGCCGAGTTGCCCGAGCAGTTCGGCGCGCCGCCGGTCGAAGCCGTCGGCGTCGGCCTGGACCACCCGCAGCGGCGCCTGGTCCGGGACGGTTCCCAGTTCGGCGTGGGGGGCGGGCCGTTCGCGCACGGCGAGGCGCAGGGCGGGCTGGACGGCCAGCACGGCGCGGAGCGCCGGGCCGAGGTCAGCGGGGTCGAGCGCCGGGTCCAGTTCCAGCTCGGCCACGACGTTGTAGAGGTGCGGGACCGGCACCGAGCCGTGCACGACGAGCAGGCCCTGCTGGGCCGCCGTCAGGGGCAGGGTGGCGGTGGCGAGCTGCGGCGCGACGGTCATCGCACGCTCTCCGCGGGCACGAGGAGCCCGTGCAGCCACTGCCGGAGATCCCCGACCGTGCGGACCGCGGCGAGGCCCGTCGGATCGATCTCCTGGTCCGGGTCGGGTATCAGCTCACTGGCGATCCGCACCAGGGAGAGTGAGTCCAGTCCGACCTCGGCCAGCGGGGAATGGTCGTCGAAAGGCACACGCACATGCCTCCTGACCGCCGAAACGATGTCGCCGCCGGTCACGTCGTCCGTACGGTTCATTAATCAGGCTCCTCAGGCAACGGTCACTTTTATGACGCTTGAAAGATGATTCATCGATTGCCGAAGAGCGGTCAAGCAGCGCTTGAGACGGCATCGAGTTATTCGATGGGAGGTCATCGAATTTCTCGATGGGAGGTCATAGAGTTTTCCGATAGGGCGTCATCGGATTTCTCGACAGGACGTCATCAGGTTTCTCGATGAGACGTCATCAGGGTTCCCGCGGGAAGCCAGAAAAGGGTGAAAGGGCAGCGAGAGCGAAAGGACCCGGGGAGGGGGATCTCAAGATCCGGGGAGGGGGTTCGCGTCAGGACGGCCGGTCCGCCGTGGCCGCGGCGGCCTGCTTCGCGGAGTGCCGGCGGGCCTTGGCGCGGTTGCCGCACACCCGCATCGAGCACCAGCGGCGGCTGCGGTTCTTGGACACGTCCCAGAAGACCCAGGCGCAGGCGTGCTCGGCGCAGCGCTTGAGCCGGACGGCCTCGCCGGTGACGACCAGTTCGCTCCATGCGATCGCGAGGCCGGCCAGAGCCTTCCTGACCGGCGTCAGGTCGGCGGCGGGTGACAGGACGCCGCCGTCACGGCGGGCGCCGCGGACGGTGATCAGCACGGGCAGTTCCCGCAGGGCCTCGTCGGCTCCGGCGAGGAGTGCCGTGTCGGCGGTGTCGCCGACGTTGACGCCGAGTTCCTCCCGGATGCCGGTGCGCAGGCGCAGGCACAGGGCGTGGTCCTCGGCGCCGATCCGGCGTTCGCGGTCGAGCAGCCCGCGGTCGGCGAGCCAGGCGGACAGCGCGCCCGGCGTGGCCAGCTCGTCGGTGCCGAGCTCCACGTCGACGGTGTTGGCGAAGGCCTCGATCAGCTGTGCGGAAGCCGGGGCTTCGGACATGGGTCATCTCCTCGTCGAGGGTCCAGCGTACACCCCGCCCTAACCGGCTAACAGCTTGACCGGGTAGCGGACTTGGTCCGTGACGTGTCAGACTCGCCTCCTCGGGGATAACCACTGAAGGCGATAGCCGGTTAGGGGAAGTGATGAGCGACCAAGCCGTCCAGACCGCGAAGGCCCCGGTGGCAGCGGTCGCGGACACCCGGGTGGAAGCCTCCGCACGGTCCGCGGCGGGCCCCGCCGGCCGGCGCGCCGGGGAGCCCACCGCGCGGCAGGGCAGCCGCAACGCCGCCGTCCTGCTCGCCTTCACCGCCGTCACCAACCTCGCGGACGGCGTCACCAAGATCGCCCTGCCGCTGCTGGCCACCCGCGTCTCCGCCTCCCCGGCCCAGATCTCCGCGGTGTCGCTCACCCTTTCGCTGCCCTGGCTGCTGGTGGCCCTGCACGTCGGCGTCCTGGTCGACCGCGT
Source organism: Streptomyces sp. NBC_00704 (assembly GCF_036226605.1). Lineage (NCBI taxonomy): Bacteria > Bacillati > Actinomycetota > Actinomycetes > Kitasatosporales > Streptomycetaceae > Streptomyces > Streptomyces sp. NBC_00704. The sequence continues at coordinate 49,060 of NZ_CP109002.1, read as the reverse complement.
CGACCGCCGGCGCCTGCTGTGGGGGGCGAACGCGCTGCGGCTGCTCGCGCTCGGCGCGCTCATCGAGGCCGCCCGGGCCGGCCGCGTCACCATCCCCGTGCTCTGCGTCGTGGGCGCGGTCCTCGGCGTGGCCGAGGTCATCGCGCTGACCTCGGCGTCGGCCCTGATCCCGGCCCTGATCCCGCCGGAGGGCCGCGAGCGGGTGAACGCCTGGATCGCCGGGGCCGAGACGGTCTGCAACGAGTTCTGCGGCCCCTTCGTCGGCGGCATCCTGCTCGCGGCGGGCACCGGCTTCGCCCTCGGCGCGACCTGGGCGTCCTACCTGCTGGCGGCCCTGGTCCTGCTGCTGCTCGCCGGCCGGTTCCGCGCCGCCCCGGACACCTCCCGGGCCGGCGCCGGCGCCGGCGAGAGCGTCAACCGGCAGATCAGCGGCGGACTGCGCTACCTGTGGCAGCACACGCTGCTGCGCACCATGTCCCTCATCCTGACGGTCCTGTGCGCCTGCTGGGGGGCCTGGCTGGCGCTCATGCCGCTGTACGCCACCGACGTGATGCAGCTCAGCCCCCGCCAGTACGGGACGCTCCTGAGCGCGCTGGGCATCGGCGGCCTGACCGGCGCCCTCGCCGTGACCCGCGTGAACCGGACCCTCGGACGCCGCTGGGTGATGTTCGCCGACCTGGTCGGCACCTTCGCGATGATGGCCGTGCCCGCGCTCACCACCGACCTGTGGGCCGTCGCCGGCGCCGCCTTCGTCGGCGGCATGGGCGGCACCCTGTGGACGGTGAACGCCCGCACCATCGGGCAGCGCCTCGTCCCCGACTCCCTGCTCGGCCGCTACACCGCCGTGAGCCGTCTCTTCAGCTGGGGCGCCATGCCCATCGGAGCCGGCGCCATGGGCCTGCTCGCCGAATGGATCGGCCTGCGGCTCGCCTTCCTGGTCTTCGCCGCTTTCGTGGCCGTGGCCGTCGTCCCCTTCCTGCGCGTCCTGACCCGTCCCGCCCTCGCGGAGGCGTACGGCGACTAGCGGGCCTCAGCCTCCCGCCGCACGAGGGAAAACGCCCGCCGGTGAAGAGGAGAGCACCGCGAATACTCCTCTCGAACGGCCCCCGTGACAAATACGGAATTCAGAATCTCTATGGTCGCGCGGCAAGGGGCGGACGCACCCTTGCGCCGTTCCGGACGCCCGCGCATATCGTTCTCGCTACGCCTCGACGAACATTCCATTCTCTTGTCGCGAAGCCGAGAGCTGTTCCGGCGTCATGCGACGCGTCACGGAAGAGGACCGGACATCATGAACGCCACCTGGACCATGTACGACTGGTTCGCGGCCTCCGCGGCCGAGCACGGCGACCGGCGGACCGCACTCGAGGTCGCCGGGGAGCACCTGACGTACGCCGAACTCGACGCCACCGCCCACCGGCTGGCGGCCGGACTCCTCGCCGCACACGGCGGCGTCCCCTCGCGGGTGGGCCTGCTGGCGGCCCGCAGCACGGCCGCCTACGCGGGCTACCTCGCCGTCCAGCGGCTCGGCGCCGCCGTCGTCCCGCTCAACCCGGCGTTCCCTCCCGCCCGCAACGCGACGATCGCCCGCGACGCCGGCCTGGACCTCGTGATCGCCGAGGAGGGCGCACCGGGCCACGCCGGCCTGCAAGTCCCGGTCGTCGTGCTGTCGGCCGAGCGGATGCGGGCGCTGCGCAGCGGCCCGGTGCCCGAACTCCCGGCGTCCACGGCCGGACCCGACGACCTCGCGTACATCCTGTTCACCTCCGGGTCGACGGGACGGCCCAAGGGCGTGCCCATCGCCCACCGCAACGTGTCGGCCTATCTGAGCCACGTCATCCCGCGCTACGAGCTGGGTCCGGGCGCCCGCGTCTCCCAGACCTTCGACCTGACCTTCGACCCGTCGGTCTACGACATGTTCGGCGCCTGGGGCGGCGGCGCCACCCTCGTCGTCCCCGGCAAGGAGGACCTGCTCTCGCCGGTGCGGTTCGTCAACCGGCACGGCATCACGCACTGGAACTCCGTCCCGTCCGTGGCGTCCATCGCCCGGCGGCTGCGCGCGCTGAAGCCCGGCGTCATGCCGACGCTGCGCTGGAGCCTGTTCTGCGGCGAGGCCCTGATGCTGAGCCACGCGCGCGCCTGGCAGGCCGCGGCCCCCGGCTCCGTCCTCGAGAACATCTACGGCCCGACCGAGATGACCGTGACCTGGACGGAGTTCCGGCTGCCCGCCGACGCCGACGACTGGCCCCTCCCGGCCAACGGCACGGTGCCCATCGGGACGCCCTACCCCGGTCAGGAGCACCTCGTCATCGGCGAGGACGGCCGCCCGGCCCCCGACGGCGAGCTGTGCGTGCGCGGCTCGCAGCGCTTCCCCGGCTATCTGGACCCGGCCCACGACATCGGCCGGTTCCTGTCCTTCGACGGCGAGCGGGCCGTCCCGTACGACGGTTCGCGGCCGCTGACCGCCGCCCACTGGTACCGCACGGGCGACCGGGTCACCACCCTCGACGGGGCGCTCGTCCACCTCGGCCGTCTGGACCACCAGCTCAAGATCCGCGGTTACCGGGTGGAACTCGGCGAGATCGAGTCCGCCCTGCTCGCGCGGAGCGACGTGACGGAGGCCGCCGTGGTCGCCCTGCACGGCCCGGACGGCGACATCGAACTCGCGGCCGTGTACACCGGCTCCGCCCGGGACACCGAGGCCCTCCTCGACGACCTGCGCGAGCGGCTGCCCGCCTACATGGTGCCGACCGTCCTCACCGCGCTGGACGCGCTGCCGCTCAACGCGAACGGCAAGGTGGACCGCGGGGCGCTGACCACCATGCTGTCCGCCCCGGCCGCGGCCTGATCCATCCACTCCCCCGCACTCCATCCACTCCCCCGCACACCGGCGGCCGGGCTCCCCCCGCGCGGGACCCCGGCCGCCGGCGCGCGGATGCGCCCGCCGTGCCGGTGTCCCGGTGTCCCCGGTGCGGTGTGCGGTGTGCGGTGCCCGGTGACGCGCACCGCCCAACGGCGTTCCGCGCCTCCCGCCCCCGAACCGCCCGCCCGCGCGCGGCGCGCGACCGGACCCCTTGCGCGCGGCCTCGCGCGGCGCGCGACCGGACCGCCCGCGCGCGGCCGCGCGCGGCGCGACCGCCCCGGACGGGCGGCCGACCGCGTCGGCACGGTCAGCAGACCGCTTGCAGCGCCGGCCCGGCGGCGGCCGCCGTGTCCGACTCGGCCAGCACCTGGCGGGCCGTGCCGAGCACCGTGCGGAACACCGGGTCGTCATCGAGGCCGCCACGCCAGACGCACTGCGAGTACACGGTGAAGGGCGGCCGCCAGTCCAGGCGCCGCAACTGCCCCAGCCGCAGTTCTTCGGCGACCGCGACGGTGGGCAGCAGCGCCATGCCGATGCCCTCGCCCACACTGCGCTTGACCGCGTCGACCGAGCCGAGGACGAGGATCCCGCGGGCGACGGCGCCCGCCTCGGCCAGCTCCCTCTCCAGGCCCCGCTGGTATCCGCTCTCCCGGCTGGCGCAGGCCACCGTGTGGGGGGCGAGGTCGGCGGTGGAGACGACCGGCCGGCCGGCCAGCGGGTGTTCGGGGTGCGCCACCAGGCTCAGGCCCTCCGGGCGCAGCACGAGATGGTTCACGTCGGTGGCCGCCGTGCGCGGGCCGATGAAGAACGCGCAGTCGATCTGCTCCTCCCGCACCAGCCGCACCGGGTCGCCGTCCAGCGCCCGCAGCACCAGGTCGAGCTGCTGGTGGCGCAGGTGCAGGTACTCGATGAGCGGGACCAGGCGGTACGTGACGATGCACTCGGCGGCCCCGATCACCAACGCGTCCGGGGCGTCAGCGGGGCCGCACACGGACCGCTGGGCCAGCTCGCTCAGCTGCACGATGCGGCGCGCGTAGCGGTGCAGCCGCCGGCCTGCCGGGGTCAGGCTGGCCCCGGAGGCCGTACGGAGCAGCAGCGGCGTGTCCAGCGCCTGTTCCAGGGACTTGATGCGGGCGGTCACGGTCGGCTGGGCCAGTCCGAGGATGCGGGCCGCCTGCGTGAAGCTGCGGGAGTCCGCGACCGTCAAGAACGCGCTGAGGTGCTTGATGTTCATCCGTCAGCTCCCGTCCACCGCACCGAACGCGGCGAGTGCGCGGACCCGTATGCGGAATCGAATCACGCCGATCCTCCATGTGCTCCGTGTCTGGTAGCTGATCTGATGCCGACGACACCAAGTAACGTACAGAACGTTCGCTATGTTTTTCTAGCCCGGAAGGACAGCTACCGCTTCCGGGGAGCGGGGAGGGCTCAGATCCTCCCGGCAGCGACGCCGCGCAGGACCAGCCGCCAGATCTGCTCCAGCCGGTCGGCGACGCTCCCGGCCCCGCCCGGCGGCCCGTCGGCGCCCGTACGGATCTCCGACTCCGCGCCGGCGAGCAGGTACACGATCAGGGCGGCGAGCGTCTCCGGGCAGTGCTCCGGCCGCAGTTGGCCGTCCGCGCGGGCACGGTTCAGCAGGTCGAGCACGGTCGGCAGCCAGGAGCCCGACCACTGCTCCATCACGTCCGGCTGCTCCCGGGCGACCCGCGCCGCCGCCCGGGCGGCCACATCCTGCTCCAGCAGGGAGGCGAGCGCGACGGTCAGGTCGACCACGGCGCGCAGCCGCGAAGTACCGGCCGACAGCGTCCGGTTCACCACGGCGTCGACACTCGCCACGCCCTCTTCCCGCACCGCCTCGGCCAGTGCCTTCTTGGTCGGGAAATGAAAGGTCACAGCACCCATCGAGGCGTCCGCGACCTGAGAGACCCGGGACAGCCGCGCCCCCTCGTAGCCCAGCCTGTCCATCTCCAGCGCCGCCGCCCGGACGATCCGGGCGCGCGTCCGCAGCGCCCGCTCCTGCTGCCTCATGCATCTCCTCCTCCTGATCACGGCCGGACGGCCGGGAGCGACCCCCGGCCGTCCGCGATGCCAATTTAGCAAAACGATCGTTCTCTATGCTTTGCCGGGAAACAACGACGCCGGTACGACTTCAGGAGGAGGTCTTGCGATTGCCGCCGCGAGGCGCCCGTGCGCGCTACACGGCGGTCGAACCGCCGTCGACCGCCATGGCGGAGCCCGTGACGAACGACGAACGGTCGCTGCACAGCCAAGCCGCCGCCTGCGCCACCTCGTCGGGCCGCGACATCCTGCGTTGCAGCGAGTCGGAGAGGAAGACCTCCTCCAGCTCCGGCAGCTCCGCGATGACGCCGTCCATCATCTCGGACCGGGTGGCCCCCACGACGAGCGCGTTGACGCGGATGCCCCGCCGGCCGTAGTCGTAGGCCGCCGCCCGCGTCAGGCCGATCACCGCGTGCTTCGAGGCGACGTACGCGGCCGAGGCTCCGGTGGCCTTCAGACCCGCGACACTCGAGGTGTTCACCACGGCCCCGCCGCCGGAGCCGAGCATCGCCGGTATCTGGTGGAACAGGCAGTTCCACACCCCCCGCACATTGACGTCCATGGTCCGGTCGTACGTCTCCGCGTCCATCTCGTGAAGCGGGACGCCCGCCGTGCCGTACCCGGCGTTGTTGAAGGCCGCGTCCAGCTTGCCGAACGTGTCCACCGCCGTCCCCACGGCGCGGGCGACGTCACCCGGCACCGTCACGTCCCCCGCGACGGCCGCGGCCCGACCGCCGCCGTCGCGGATGCTCTCCACCAGCTCGGCCAGCCGCTCCGCGCGCCGGGCCATCAGGACGACCGCCGCCCCCTCGTCGGCGAACAGCCGGGCGGCGGCCGCGCCGATCCCGCTCGACGCCCCGGTGATCATGGCCACCTTGCCGCCCAGCAGCCTGTGTTCGTCTCCCACGTCTACTCCCCCTCAGTCACATCCGTGTCGCGATGTCTGTGTCTCGCGATGTCTGTGCGCGATGTCTGCGCGCCCTGTCTGTGTCACGACGCCGGTGTCACGACGTCCGTGTCACGACGTCCGTGTCACGACACGCGACGTCTGTGTCGCGCCGTCACGTGCCGGGCGTCCTGCACCGGCCGCCCCGTCGATCATGCCCACGGCAAAGATCTCTCAGACCGCTCAGACCGCTCAGACCGGCCACACCGTGCCGGCGGCGGCCTCGGCGTCGACCGACCGCAGCAGTTCCTCGTCCACGGCGTGCAGCGAGTCGACCAGGTACCGGACGCCGGCCTCGCGCATCAGCTGCCGCTGGAAGCTGTGCTCGAAATGGCTGGGGTGACCGATGAAGGGCATCCCCAGCGATCTCGCCGTCTCGCCGACCGCCGCGACGTCGTCGATCACCAGCACCTGGTCGTGCTTCAGCCCGAACCAGTCGGTGGCGATCTCGTGCAGCCCCGGCCGGAACGCGTCGGTGCAGATGTATCCGGGGTCGTCGAACAGATCGGCGTGCTCCCCGAGGAACGCGTCGAAGTGGCTCTTGTCGAGACCTCCGTAGCAGACCGTGCGAAGACCCAGCCGCCGGAGCCTGCGGACCAGTTCGATCGCCCCGTCGTTCACCCGTACCGGGTGCGCGGCCACATGGCGTGCACGCTCCTCGAAGTACGCGTCGAGCGCCTCCTCGCCGGTCATGGGCTCGTCGACCGCCTCGGCGAGCAGCCGGCCCGCGACCGAACGGGGCTGGGAGAAGATGCTCCGCTCGACCTCGGCGGTGTAGGCGCAGCCGCGGCTCACCAGGAAGTGGTGGATGACGGGGCTGAAGGTGTCGTCGAGCATGACGCCGTCGATGTTGACCGCGCACACGCGCAGATGTCCCAGACCGTGAACCATGTCTTCTCCCCTGTCGATACGGATTCTTCACGCTGTCCGCTGTCCGCTTGCGGCGTCCGGCCTGCGTCCGCCGACGTCCACGGTCAGTCCTTCGCGCCGCCGCCCTCCCGGGCGGCCGCCGAAGCGGAGGCCGCGGCGGAGGCGGCCCGCAGCAGCTCCGTCGCGCGCGCCTCGCTCACTTCGGTGTGGGCGATGACGGTCGGCACGGCGATGCCCGGTAGCAGCAGCCGCCACATCCGCACGACCCGGTCACCCAGGTCCGCCCGCTCCTCGCTGGCCACGGCGGAGTACGTCTGCATGCCCGTACACGCCTCGACGACGAACTCGGCGAGTTCGTCCGGGTCGACGCCGGCCTGTAGCTCGCCCTTGCCGGCCGCGACGCGCAGACAGTCGGCCATGATCGCGCCCCAGTCGCGGTAGGGCTTGGCGTCCCGCAGGCCGAACGCGCCCTGTTCGGTGGTGAGCCGTACGCCCGCCCGCAGCAGCGGGTCCGTCCTCAGCTGCTGCGACCAGACAAGGGTGATGTCGACGAGCCGTTGCAGCCCCTCCGACTCCAGCCACGGGACTATCGAATCGGGCTGCGCGTTCATGACCGCGCGGGCCAGCGCCTCCTTCGACTCGAAGTGGAAGTACAGCGCCCCGGCCGTGAGTTCGGCCTGCTGAAGAATGTCCTTGATGCTCGCTCCGGCGAAACCGGACTCGTCGAACACCTCTGCCGCCGCTCGGAGCAACTGCCTCCGAGTCTGCACTCCCCGTTCCTGCCTGGGTTGACGCACCACCAGTACCTCCTTGCGAAACCGAACACTCTTTACGGTATCGGCCTCAGCTCCCGAACCTGCCAGATGTCGAGCAGGACTCAAGCCAGCCAGCCGGAAAACTTCCGATTCGTCCATCCTCGCGGCAGCCTCCTTGGCCTACTCGTGACACCATCTTTACTCTTGCTTGACAGAAAAACAAAACGAGCGCTCTCTATATTGTTGCCGACAAGTTCACCGCGCCAAACACACGAGGTCAACCACATCCATGGGGGGATCAACATGACCGTGACTGCCTCGACGCGAGTCATAGAACGTCCGTCGGCCACCTCCGTTCCGCGCGAGTACGTACACAAGGCCGCCGCGTCGGAGGTCCTGCTGACCGGACTGTCCCCGACCGGACCCGACCGCTTCCACGTCACCGCCAGGTGGCCGTCGCGACACCCCTTCTACGGGCCGAAGGGCGGCTTCCACGACCCGCTGCTCGTCGCCGAGTCGGTCCGTCAGAGCGTGCCGCTGCTCAGCCACGTCGCCTACGCGGTCCCCTTCGGCCATCGCCAGTCGTGGAGCAGCCTGCGCTACGAAGTCGACCCCGTCGCCCTGACGTTCACCGGGAACGACGCCGCCATCGACATGCACGTCACCTGCTCCGAGATCGTCCGCCGCGCCGGCCGGCTGACCTCGCTGCGCATGCAGGTCGACCTGTACATCGACGGCCGTCCGCTGGGCGTGGCGGAGACGAGGTTCTGCAACCTCTCCCCCGCCGTGTATCCGCGCCTGCGGGGTCCCTACGCCGACGCCGCACAGGCCGCCCAGCGCGCCGTCCCGCTCGCGCCCGCCGTGGCCCCGGCCCACGTCGCCCGCACCCGCACCCATGACGTGGTCCTCTCCCCCGCCCTGTTCCCCGCCGTGTCCGCCGACCCGTCCTCCTGCCCGGCGCTCACCCGCGCCCAGCTGCGCGTCGACTTCTCTCACCCCGTCCTCTTCGACCACCCGGCCGACCACGTCCCCGGCATGCTGCTGCTCGAAGCCGCCCGCCAGAGCGCCCACGCGGCGGCCCACCCGCTGCCGGGACTCGCGACCGGCTTCGACGCGGTGTTCAGCCAGTACGTCGAGTTCGACGCCCCCTGCTGGATCGACCGCACGCCGGCCGGAGACCTCGGGGACGCCCACCGGCTCATCCGCGTCCAGGCCGTACAGAACGACTCCCCCGCCTTCACGGCGACCATCGCACTGACCTCGCCGTGACCACGGGGCCCGCTCGGACGACCGGCCAGGACGACGTGCCGCGTCCGGGCGCTTCGAGCACCGCCGCAGCAGCCGGCTGATCCACGGCGGTACGCACGTCGCCAAGCGCCGGCAAGCCCCAGTACCGCTCCGGCCACGAAAGCCCGTAACCGGGCAACCGGGCCGACGTCACCCGATCGGAGGGGCGTCAAGGACCTCCCCACCGAACGAAAAGCCCTGTACGCCTCCCTGACGGCCTTTCACGGTCGCCAAGGTCGGATCACCCCGCCCCGGCGAAGACAGTCCCGTGAAGCCCCCATTCCGCACGTCGCTTTTGACCCCGATACCCGCTATACGCCTTCTGGCACACGCGCGAAGCCGGAGGGGGAGAACGGGGGCCGACAAGACCGCCGCCCGGCGCGGGGGCAACCAGAGGCATGCGGAGGCTCGAGCCGGTGCTGGGTGATTACGGCGTAATCACCCAGCAGCAGGCAGGCCGACGAGCGACAGCCGACGCACGGACACACTGCCGAGCGGCACAGTGATTACGCCGTAATCACCCAGCACCGCGCAGGCGGTGAGCCGGGCAAGCAGACCGCCGAGTGATTACGCCGTAATCACTCCACAGCCGAGCAGGCTGGTGGTCGGACCGGAACGGACCGCCGCCGCGGGCTGCTCGCAGCCGCCGGAGCGCCGGGCGAAGACAGGGGGCCAAGCCAGCGGGCCACGCGGGTGATTACGCCGTAATCACCCGACAGCCGAGCAGTCCGGTCGGCCAGACCAACGGGCCACGCGGGTGATTACGGCGTAATCAGGCGTGCGGACGACCCAGTCTCTGAGATGGCTCGGTGATTACGGCGTAATCACCCGCCGGGCGCACCGTTCGCCTCACTGGCCCGGCTCGGTGATTACGCCGTAATCACGCGTGCGACGGCGACCCGTGGCGACGACCGCAAGGCGACGGTCCCGCAACCGCGACCCCTCGCCCGCCCGCAAAGTCGGCTGCCGTGACGCCGGCAGTGATTACGCCGTAATCACTCGGGATCGTGAGCCGCTGTTCAGGTGCGGCCCTCAGCTGCTCTCGGCATTTCGGGCATACCGTTTCGGAGGCTCCGTCACGTCCACCAGAGGCGGGGTGGGCGCGCCAGTTGAACGTTTCCCGCATCAACTTGGTATAGCTAACGCGTCGATGCTGTTATCGATCATCGACGTTAGTATGGTGTCCTTCATGAGTTCGCCAGCCATCTCAAGCGACCGCGAGAAGGTCGTCTCCAAGCTGCCGGGACGGCTCCGGCAGAACCTCAAAATCAGAACGGCGCAGCACGGCATCGAGATCCAGACCGCCGTGGAGCAGGGCATCAGTGCGTGGTGCGGCCTTGCCTCGGCCACCGCGCCCGTCGACACCGCCGGTGCCGACTCCTTCTCCACCTTCCTGCCGCCCGGCCAGTGGGAAGACTTCCGGCAGGTCGCCTCCGACCGGGGCGTCTCCCTCATCCAAGGGCTCGCCCAGTCCGTGCAGTTGTGGCTCGACGCCAACCCGGCACCCGACATCGAGCGGCCTGCCGTCACCCGCCGGATCATCGTCTGCAACCAGAAGGGCGGCGTCGGCAAGACGGCGATCACCGCCGGCTTGGGCGAAGCCCTCGCCGAAGACTCCAACGCCCTGCACTCCGTAAGGGTCGCCAAGGCGCTCGCCAAGGCCCTGCGGGCGAGCGACGCGCACGCCGACGCCGAACCGGCCGGCGATCCGCTCGACATCGAGAACCTGCCCGGTCTCGGACTGCGCGTCCTGCTCGTCGACTTCGACCCGCAGTGCCACCTCAGCAACCAGCTCGGCGCCGCGCCCCTGCCGATGAACGGCGACAGCCTCACCAACCACATGGCGGGCGACCCCAAGGGCGACCTTCGGGACCTCATCGTCTCCATCGACGACGACGCCTTCGGCGGACGCCTCCACCTGCTGCCCGCCTGCAACGACGCCTTCCTTCTGGACGTGCGGCTGTCCGCCGTGCGAGCCCGCGAAGCCGCCCTGGAACGCGCCCTGGCTCCTCTCGAGGCCGATTACGACGTCATCCTCGTCGACTGTCCGCCCAGCCTCGGCCTCAGCATGGACGCCGCCGCCTACTACGGCCGCCGCCGCGACGGCGAGAAGCCGGGCCAGTCCGGGGCCCTCATCGTGGTGCAGGCGGAGGACAGTTCCGCCGACGCCTACGAGCTCCTCACCACCCAGATCGACGACCTGCGCGGCGACCTCCAGGTGGACATCGACTACCTCGGCATCGTCGTCAACCTCTACGACTCCCGCCGCGGCTACATCGCCACGTCCTCTCTGCAGGGGTGGGTCGACATAAAGGATCCACGCGTCGTCGGACTGATCGGCGATCTCAAGGAGCAGAAGGAAGCAGTCCGCTTGAAGCAGCCCCTGCTGTCGTACGCACCCAAGTCGCAGCAGGCGATCGGCATGCGCGCGTTGGCCAGGGAGATCGCATGAGCAAGGCCGATCAGCTGGGCGCGGGACGCTTCGGCGCGGCGGCCACGCGTACCGTGAGCGCGCGCCGTCAGGCCGTTGCCGCGGCCACGGGCGTTCCCACCGAGGGCATCGCGCCTCCGTCGGAACTTCCGGTGCACCGCATCAGCGTCAACCCCGACAACCCGCGCTCCTCTCTGGGCGATCTCGCCGACCTCGCCGGCAGCCTGACGACGCATGGGCAGAAGGTGGCGATCACGGTGATGAACCGCGACGCCTACCTCAGGGTCAACCCTGACAAGGAAGCCGACCTCGAGCCGGACACCACCCATGTCGTCATCGACGGCAGCAGCCGCCTCTCGGCGGCTCGTGAAGCGGGCCTGGCCACCATCAAGGTGATGGTCAGCGACGACCAGGGCAGCACGTCCGAAGAACTGCTGGAGTCGGCCCTCGTCGCCAACATCCACCGTCAGGACCTCGAGGAGATCGACGAGGCCCGCGCCCTTCAGCGCCTCCTCGCCATCCACGGGAGTCAGAGGGCACTCGCCAAACGCCTCCACCGCTCTCAGGGATGGGTGTCTCAGCGCCTGGCGCTTCTCCATCTCACCCCCGAACTGCAGGAGCGCATCGGCGAAGAGCCCATCGATCTGCTGCGCGCGGTCGGCAACAAGCCCGCTCAGGAACAGGAAGCGGCCCTGGAGGACCTGAAGGCGGAACGGGCCCGGAGGGACGAAGCCAAGGCCCGGACGCTCAGGCCTGAGAGCGCACCACCCGGGGAACGGCCGGACCCTGAACCTCAGGACGATCAGGGAAGTGATTACGGCGTAATCACCGGCGGTTCCGTTCCTGGCTTCGCCGGCGAGGCCGAGGCCGAGGCGGAGCCGACGGCCGATCACGCTGCAACCGTCACGTCGAAGGTCACGGACGATGCGTCTCACGGCCGGTCGTCGGCGTCCGAGCAGTCCCCTCCGTCCGAGCCGTCCCGGCCGTCCCAGCCGTCCGTGCCCGCGCAGGGACCCACGGCCGAAGGAACGGCCGGGCCCAGTGGGGGTGCGAGTGCGAGTGCGGGGGAGCAGAAGCCGAAGCGGTTCCCCTACGAGGACGGTGTGTACGCCGCGCAGCACCTGATCTACAAGATGCCGCCGGAGGAGTTCAACAAGATGCTGGATCTGCTGATCAAGCACAGGGACAGCCAGGGCGTCCCCGCCACCTGATCGGAAGCAGCGAGCCAGGCAGCCGTCAGAAGCTGCCGACAGCGCGGGGTGTGGTGATTACGGCGTAATCACCAAGGCGGTCGTGCGGGTTGCTCGGTGATTACGCCGTAATCACCGAGCAACCCGACCAGCGGCACAGGCCGGGGGAGCAGGCCGGAGGGCAGGCCGTCCGGGCCGGTGTTAGAAGTACCCGGCGCCCGCTCCCGGCATCGTCGGCTGGAAGGCCGGCGCGTAGCCGTACGGAGTGCCGTAGGCCGCGTAGGGCGCGGGCGGTCCGCCCGGCCCGTCGCTCATGCGGTCGTCGTCCTGCTGGGCCTCGATGTCCTCGACGGCCCGGCGCAGCTTGGCCCGTACCGTGTGGTGCAGGTGGGTGAACTCGAGTTCCGTGATGGTGCCGCGCCGGCCGTCCATGATCTGCCGGTGGATCTCCCACGGGGCGGCGGCGTCGAGTTCGCCCCGTGGGACGAGCGAGATCCGGTAGCTGATGTACTCCGCCGCGTTGCACGGGCGGTCGGGCTGGGCCGGATCGACGACGGGCGTGACGAGGGCCCGGACGCGGAGCTGGATCGAGTAGCCCATGGTGCGCAGTCGTCCGACGAACGGGCGCAGCGCGGTCTCCATGGCAAGCTGTTCGGTGTTGACCGCGTTGGTCCCGATCACCAGGTTGGCGGGGGCATCCGGGCCGCCGTCGCCGTCTCCCACCAGGTGGCACCATTCGTGCGAGGCGAGGCGCTCGCCGGTGGACCCGCCTCGTCCCTGGTCGCCCATCAGCTCGTTGGCCTGCCGGTTGCCCATGGCGCGGGCCGGGTCGCGCCGCCCGGTGCGGCGGTCCACCTGGTGCGGGGCGGAGAGTCCTCGGAACGCCTGCTGCCCGAAGCCCGTCACCTCCGGATCCGCTGCGGCCGTGCTGTCGAACGATGCGGCGCTGAGGTACCGGCGGTCGTTCTTCTGGGTGCCGTCCCTGCGCTGGAAGTGCGGATCGACGGAGTTCGGCGAGACGTAGAAGACGAAGGGCTGGTCGGGTGCGGTCGGCAGGGGCGAGAAGTCGGCCAGGTCGTACCGGCTGAGACGGTCCTGGTCGGGCAGGCCCCGGTCGGCTGCCTGCGCCGCGGCCTCGGCGGCGTCCCGGGGGTCGCGCAGGTTCCAGTACTCCGGGTTGGGTGCCCAGCGCTCCGCGAAGCGGTATGTACGGCCCGCCGATGCGCCGCCCTGCCGCATCTTGAGGGTGCGGCGCAGGATGCGGAACGGCCGGCCCGCGTCGATGAGGAGTTCGCTGGTGAGGCCTTGCGGGTCGTTGACCATCTCCACGCGGTAGATGAAGTCTCCCGACTGGTACTTCATCGGCCATGCGGCGCGCGGCCCGGGGGAGCGGTGGGTCACGCCCGGCAGAAGCGAGTCCTCCATCCGCAGGATCTCGACGAAGCCCGGGGCGGGCGTCGTGTAGGCGTCCACGGGCTGGGGCGGCAGGCTGCCGTCCCGGCCGAACGTCTCGGCGGGGACGTACAGGGCGGGCAGGTACTCCATCTGCTCGCGCTGCTGCCGGGCCAGTTGAGCACCCCGGTCGTCGGCTCCGGCGCGGCGGGAGCGGCTGCCGGAGCCGCTGCCGCTCCACATGCGCTGCGCCACCACGACGGCCCCTGCAGGGGTGTGGACGTGGCCGGCGTGCCCCTCCGGTCCCGTGGGCGCGGAGGCGGCGTGTTCCGCGGGGAGGCTGAGCGCGCGCCCGGCGTTGGCTTCGGCCTCCCGCTCGAAGCGGTCGGCCGGGTCGGAGACGCTGAGTCCGTCCCCGTGGTCGGTGCCGGTCACGGGACCGCGGCGTTGCTGGATGACGTGGGTCAGCTCATGGGCGAGCGTGTGCCGGTCTCCTGCGCCCGCGCCCAGGACGATGTGACTGCCCGAGGTGTAGGCCCGGGCCCCGATCTCCTCCGCCGACCGCTGGGCCGCGGAGCCGGTGTGCAGGCGCACGTCCGAGAAGTCGGCCCCCAGTCGTGCCTCCATGTCGGCACGTGTGTCGGCGTCCAGCGGCCGTCCCGCTCCCGCCAGCACCTCGTGCACCGTGGACCGCTGCACAGCGGTCGTCGCAGCGGGCCCGTGCGCCGCGTCCGAGGAAGAGGGGGAGAAAAGGGGGGACGGAGAGGCCGGGGAGGTGGGGGAGAGGGACGAGGGGGAGTCGGGGCCCTCGTGCTCGCGCTCGTTGCGCAGTGTCCGCGCCACAGCGGTGTTGCCCGCCAGCCGCTGCAACGTCAGTGCTTGCCGGGGCGACATGACGGAGAGTTTCCCCGGCAGCGAGGCGGGAGGCCCGGCGGCTCGGTGCTCGCGGTCCTGGCCGTGATCCCGGTCGGCCTCATGCCTGCGTGCGCGCACGGTCTCTCCTTCTCTCACGTCCTCATGGGAGCGACGAACTTTTCACCCTTCCGTATCCGCACTCCGTTGCCCATGCCTGCAAGGGCACATGTGAGGGCAAAATCGGCCCTGGGGCGGGCGATTCGGGGAGTGGTGGTCTCTTTTGTCCAGCGGCTCGCCGTTCGGGCGGCACACGGCCGCTGGACGGTTCGGGGCGTGCCGTCGGCGGTCACCCGGGTTTCGGGTTCGGGGGAGTGCCGCCGCCGGGCACACGAAAGGATCTTGACCTTGCCGCCGGCGGCAGGGTTGCACGATGCCGGCATGGGCAACGCACCACAGCAGAGCAGCAGGATCGTCGCCGTCACGGGAGCGGGCACCGGCATCGGCCGGGCCACCGCGCGCGCCTTCGCCGCCGAGGGCGCACGGGTGATCGTCATCGGACGGCGCAGCGAACCCCTCGCCGAGACGGCGGCCGGGCACGACCGGATCACGCCGTTGCCCGCGGACATCACCGCTGAGGACGGGATCCAGCGGATCGTCGACGCCGTGGCCGGGACGCACGGCCGACTGGATGTGCTCGTCAACAACGCGGGCATCGTGCGCAGCGGATCCCTCGGCACCCTGAGTCCGGCAGTGATCGCGGATCAGCTTGCCACCAACCTCGTCGCCCCCATCTTGCTGACTCAGGCTCTGCTGCCGTTCCTCGAGAGGACCAGCGGCGTGATCGTCAACGTGAGCACCTCGGTCGGGCAGCGGGCCTGGCCCGGCAACTCGGTCTATGCGGCCGCCAAGAGCGCCCTGGACCTCCTGACGCGCAGCTGGGCGGTCGAGCTGGCTCCTCGTGGGGTCCGGGTGGTCGCGGTCGCCCCCGGTGCCGTCGCCACGCCCATCGGCAAGCACCAGGGACTGACGCCGGAACGCCTGGCGGCACTGCGGGAGTGGCAGGTGGCCCACACTCCGCTGGGCCGCGTCGGCCGCCCCGAGGAAGTGGCCTGGGCGATCACCCGACTCGCCTCACCTGACGCCGCGTTCGTCACCGGAGTGGTGCTCCCGGTCGACGGGGGAGCCGTCGTGGCGTGATAGGTGTGACGCGCGTGATCGGCGTGACTCAGGGGGCGGAGGAGCGAGTGCGGATCGGGGAGCTGGCCGAGGCTGCGGGGACGACCCCTCGTGCCCTGCGCCACTACGAGCAGGCCGGGCTGATCTCCTCCGAACGCGCTTCCAACGGCTACCGCGTCTACGACGAGCGGGCGGTGGTGCGGGTGCGCAACATCCGCCTCCTCCTGGCCGCTGGACTGACCCTGGACGACGTGCGCGTGTTCCTGCCGTGCCTGGACGGCGACGTGGCTGCCGTGCCGCCCTCGGACAAGGGACTGAGGGTCGCGCGGGAGCGGCTGGCGGTCCTCGACGAACGCATCGCCGCCCAGACCGAGGCCCGCGACCGGCTGGAGTCCGCCCTCCGGGAGCGGACCGGCGAGGGGTGGCGCTCCCCGGCCTGATCGGTCGTCTCACCGGCGACAGGAGGGGCGGGGTGCCGTGGTGCGCTTCCGGTCGCCGGGCCTGTCCCGCGCCGGGCCTCGTGCCATCTCGGCGCTTCCCCCGGTCCCTTCGCTTCAGTCCCTTCGCTTCAGTCCCTCGCGTCGGTCCCTTCGCTTCGGTCCCTTCGCTTCGGTCCCCGGCCCCTGAATTCTTCCCTTCAGTCCCTGGTTCCCGGTCCCCTCGGCGTGGTCCCTCTCGGTTCGCCTGGGCGCGGAGACGCCGGCGCTCCCTCGCGAGGGACCTCCCGCGCCAGCGCAGTGACCGAACCTGCTTCAGTCCCTGCCGTTCAGTCCCTGTGTGTTTGTGCAGGTCAGAGTAGGTTCGAGGGCCGGAAAAGGGACTGAAGGGACTCAAAGTCTCCATTATGAGCCAGGCCTGCGTGTGCGTGTATGTGCGCGCGTATGTAAGGAACACATGATGAACACATGTATTCCAGTTGGCTGATAATGGAGACTTTCAGTCCCTTCAGTCCCTTTCAGAGGGTGGAGTATGGCTCTGACCTGCGGAAACAGGCAGGGACTGAACGGAGGGACCGACGTTCCGCCAGGGACTGTTCGGTCCCTGGATCGGGGGGTGCTCCGGTCCCTGCGCCGGAGAAGGCCTTCCCGCCGCCTCCCGGACGCCGTCCGGGCACCCTTCCGGGCCGCCGCCGCAGGGGCACACCCGCTCTGCCCGCCTCAGGCTTCAGTCCCTGTCCGGGGAGAGGGACCCCGCAAGCCCCTTCGCGGCAAGCCTCTTATTCGGGGCAGAGTCGCTTCAGTCGCTCCCAATGGGGCCATTCCGGCCGAGGGGTCGCTCTCCCGCCCGCCGGGCAGGTCCTCAAGGGACCGTAGGGACCGAGAAGCTGATAGCCCGCCACGCGGGGGGAGTATCCACCCGGCCCCGCTCCGCAGGTCATACACTCTCTTCCGAAACCCAGTCCCTACGGTCCCTCCAGCCTCAGGCTTCAGTCGAGCACCACCCCAGTGGCAGGCAGGGACCGGAGGGACCAGATCCCCCGGCAGAAGGACGACGCGTGCCCGGCCCCGGCCCGACGAGAGAGCCCACAGCAGCGGGGCGGCCCGCCACGCCGCATGCCGTGGCTCGCTGGTGCGCCCTGCAAGGCTGGCCCGTCCACCCTCTCGCGAGCGGCCGCAAGACGCCTGCGGGCAACTGCGCCGAGTGCAGGAAGCGGCGTCACCCCCCGGCGGACTGCCCCTGTCTGCCCGCCGGACGCCCCTGCCACGGCTTCCACGCGGCGACCACCGACCCGGCCCGCATCGACGCCTGGTGGTCGGCGACGCCGTCCTGGGGCGTCGGCGTCGCCTGCGGGGGAGCGGACCTGGTCGTCATCGACGTCGACGCGCACTCCGCCCAGGTCCCCGACCGCGACCGTCTGCTGCCGGGCATCCCGATCCCGGACGCCGTCGATCTGCAGGGCCTGGCCTCGGGCTTCGACACGCTCGCCCTCCTGGCCGCGCTGCGCGGCCGGCCCGACCCGGCCGCCGACGAGAGCACCCTGCGCGTGCGCACCCCCTCCGGCGGGCTCCACATCTGGTATCGCAACCCCCACCCCGCCAGCCGGTTCCGCTGCTCCACCGGCTCGGGCTCCAAGGCCGCCCTGGCCTGGCAGGTCGACGTGCGCGCCGACGGCGGCTACATCGTCGCCCCCACCACCCGCACCGACAAGGGCGTCTATCTGCGCGAAGGGCCCGCCCGTCTGCCCGCGCCGCTGCCGGAATGGCTCGGCGAGGAACTCGTGAGGACCGGACACATGATCCAGCCTGCCCCGGTCCGACCCCGCCCTGCGGTGGTTCCCCGCAGCAGGCGGCCGCGCCCCGCAGCGGGCGGCTGGCAGGCCGTCCTCGACCCGCTGCTGCTGGAGGTGGCCGAATGCGCCGCCACACCCGAGGGCGCGGCCTTCACCGAGAAGCTCAACAAGGCCGGCTACACCGCCGGGGGACTCGCGGCCGCCGGACATCTCGACGAGCGCACCGCGCGGGCGCTGTTGAGCGACGCGGCCGCGCGCGCCCGGCCCTGGCAGACCGCACGCAACGACCGCATCATCGACGACGCCCTCACCGCCGGGGCCGCCCGCCCGTTCCTCCTCCAAGGACGTTCATGAGCAGCGCCGAGTTGCCGCGCTTCGACGCCAGCGCCGCCGCCCAGCAGATGCTGGACCTCCAGCAGCCGGCCTCTGCGTCGGCCGCACCGGCGGCCCCGCTGCCCGCCCAGGCCCAGGCCTCCCCGTCCGCGCCGCCGTCCTGGGCGGTGTCCGTGCCGCTGCCGGGCACGCTCACCGACCGCGGCAACGCCAAACTGTTCGTGACGCTCTACCGCGACCAGTTCCGCCACGTCGAGGGCCTCGGCTGGTTCTCCTGGGACGGCTACCGCTGGAAGCGCACCGGGGGCGAGAAGGCCGCCCTGTGGGCCGCGGGCGAGATGGCCGAGGACATGCCCGACAGCGACCCTCGCGGCCTCTTCAGCGACCGCGACCTCTACCACCACAAGAAGCGCACGCTGTCGACGACCGGCATGAAGGCCCTCCTCACCCAGGCCAAGGCGTCGCCCGACCTCTCCCTGGACCCCGACAGCCTCGACGGCGACCCCTACGTCCTGTGCACCCCGGCCGGGGTCGTCGACCTGCACACCGGCGTGCTGCGCAAGCCCAGCCCCACCCGCGACTTCAACTCCCGCGCCACCAGCGTCGCTCCGCAGCACACCGCGACCCCGCGCTGGCACCGCTTCCTGCACGACACCTTCGGCGACGACGCCGAAGGCCAGGAAATGATCGACTTCCTGCACCTGCTGCTGGGCTACTCCATCACCGGGGACGTCGGCGCGCAGGTGCTGCCGTTCCTGCACGGACACGGCAAGAACGGCAAGAGCGTCCTGCTGGACGTCATGATCCAGATCCTGGGCGACTACGCCGACGCCGCTCCTCCCGGCTTCCTCATGGACCGCGGGGCCTTCTCCGAGCACTCCACCGAGCTGACCGAACTCCACGGGCGCCGGCTCATCGTGTGCAGCGAACTCAAGCCCAACGACAAGTTCGACGAGGCCCGCGTGCGGCTGCTGACCGGCGGGGACAAGATCAAGGCGCGCCGCATGCGCCAGGACTACTTCTCCTTCACCCCCACCCACCACCTGTGGCTGCTCGGCAACCACCGGCCCGAAGTCACCACGGGCGGCTTCGCCTTCTGGCGCCGCATCCGGCTCCTGCCCTTCGAGCGGACCGTCCCCGACCACCGCAAGATCGACAACCTGGCCTTCGAACTCGTCCGCGACGAAGGCCCCGGCATCCTTCAGTGGCTCATCGAAGGAGCCCGCCGCTACCTCGCCACCCGCGACAGCCTCGAAGGCCCCGACCGCGTCCGCATCGCCACCACCGCCTACGCCAACACCGAGGACCACATCGGGCGCTTCCTCAGCGAATGCTGCACCAGCGACCTCGAGAACCAGCCCGACCTGCGGGTGGAACAAGGCCTGCTCTACACCGCGTACGCGGCGTGGTGCAGCACGGGTGAGGGCATCCGCCCCGCGGGCACCCGGGCCTTCGCCACGCGAGTCCGGCAGGAGGTCGGCCTCGCCTCACCCGCAGACATGATCAAATCCAACGGCCGCAAGTACTACCCGGGCCTCGCCCTGCTGGACACCTCGTCATGAACCCACACCACGCGCCGCACACCGCACCCGTCCCCCGCCGGGCACCGAGGCCCCTACCCGGCCGAATGAGCCCGGCCTACCATGGACCGGCGGGGCCAGGTCCAGCCGCGGGCGGCTCACCACACCACGAGGCGGGACGCCACACCGCCCCGCAGACGAAGGAGGGGCGACAGCCATGAGCTCGCTACTGACCGAGGGCGATCTCACCCACGAGGCACACGTCGTGTGGCTGGAAGACCCCGAGAACCTCGACTACGTCCGCCAGGCCCTCGACAAGACCCGGCGGCGCAACACCAAACCCCCCTACGCCCGCGACGGGCGCATGGTCGGCTACGCCCAGCTCGACGACGAGGCCGAACCCGACCCGGACAGCGGCCTGTACAAGCGCCGCGTCTTCTTCCTCCTCCCGCACGACCGCGACAGCCTGCCCGGCGGCCTCTACCGCGAGGGCGCCCCCGGCGAGGCCGTGGACCCGCGCACCATCGAGGTCAAGAAGGTCGGGGCGAAGACCCCGCGCTCGCAGCGGGGCCCGGCAGCCATAACCGGGACCTCCTCGTAATCCAGGGCCCTACGGCCCGCTACGGGGCCTCTACAGGCCGCTACGGGCCTGTGAGACCGTCCTGGCGGGCCGGGCCGGTCCGGAAGGCCCTGAGCGCCGACGGCAGCCCTCTGTGGCCTGGCCGGGGCTGGTCTGCCCGCCCCTGCGGCGCGCTCCGTCGCGTTCCCCGCGGCCGGCCGACAGCTCCGGACCGACTGCTGCGAACCGACTGCTGCGGGCCGTCAGCGGAAGGCGGCGGCGCTGCGGGCGGCCCAGTCCGCGAAGGAGCGCGGCGCACGGCCCAGGACGCGCTCGACGTCGGGGCTCGCCCGGCGCTCCGCGGGCAGCGGTTCCCCGAGGATGGCGAGGGTGCCTTCCACCACCGGCTCGGGCATGAACGCGAGCATCTGCTCCCGGGCCTCCTCGCGCGTCTGCTCGACGAATCGCACCGGCTCGCCGAGTGCCGCGCCGATCGCCGCGGCACGCTGACGCGGAGTGGTGGGGGCGGGGCCGGTCAGCTCGTAGACGGAGCCGGTGTGGTCGGGCCGCAGCAGGGCGGCGGCGGCGACCTCGGCGACGTCGGCCGGGTCGACCACCGGCAGGCCGACGTCGCCGAACGGGGCGGCGGCGACCCGGTCGGCGCGGATGGACCCGGCCCAGGCGAAGGCGTTGGAGTCCAGCCCGCCGCAGCGCAGCACGGTCTGTTCGAGGCCGGAGCCGAGCAGTGCGGCCTCGAAGGCCGCGGGGTGGCGGTAGGCGTCCGGGCGGGTGGCGACGCCGATGGAGGAGACCAGGACGACCCGGCGGACGCCGCCCGCTTTCGCGGCGTCGAGGACGCCCTGCGGATCGTCGCCGGCCACCAGCAGGAACAGTGCGTCAGCGCCGTCCAATGCGGGGCGCAGGGCATCGGGGTCGGCGAGGTCGGCCCGCACATGGCGTACGCCGCCGGGGAGTTCGCGCGCCTCGCCGCGCGAGAGCGCGGTCACCGCCTCGCCTGCCTCGGCGAGGATGCGGACCAGTTCGCGGCCGACGTTCCCGGTGGCTCCGGTCACTGCGATCACGGGATCTCCTCATAAGTTAGTTGACTGACTCACTGCGACTCGAACGCTAGCACGCCCCATTGGCGGAGATCTATAGTTGGTCAGGTGACTGACTCAGTGAAGCCCAGGACGCGTGCGGCCGACAAGCGCCGACGACTCACCGCCGCGGCGGCACGGGTCCTGCACGAGCAGGGCGTCGAGCGCACCACCCTCGCCGACATCGCCCACGCGGCCGACATCCCCGTCGGGAACGTCTACTACTACTTCAAGACCAAGGACGAGCTGGTCCGGGCCGCACTGTCCGAGCACAGCGCGCACCTGGCCGAACTCACCGCTTCCCTGGACGAGTTGCCCGACCCGCGCGAGCGTCTCAAGGCCCTGATCGAAGCCTGGGTCGGCCGGCGCGACACCGCGGCCCGCTACGGCTGCCCCACCGGCACCCTGGCCGTCGAACTCGACAAGCGCGCCGACGGCACCCTCGACGTGGAGGCCGGCGTCGTCATCCGGCAGCTGCTCGACTGGGCCGGACACCAGTTCCGCGCATGGGGCCGACCCGACCCGGACGGCCTCGCCGTCACCCTCGTCTCCGCCTACCAGGGCATGTCGCTGCTGGCCAACGCCCTGCGCGACCCGGACATCATGACCCGCGAGGGCGCCCGCCTCCTCCAGTGGCTGGACTCCCTGGAGACCCCGGCCTGACGGTCGGAGAACTCCTGACATTCGGGGTCTCCAGCAGGGCTTGAGCGGAAATCAAGGGCTTGGGACTTCACGGATGCTGTACTGGCCGAAGGGACCGGGCTCGGCCGAGCGCGCCGGGTCGGTCTGTGCGACCCACGGGCTACGGGAGAGACCATGAGCAACACCAAGAGCGACACGTACGAGGGGTTCTCGGCCGAGGAACGGGCCGCGATGAAGGACCACGCCAAGGAGCAGAAGGCTGCCGCGCGACGCGGTTCCAAGGCGGACAAGGAGGCGCAGGCGGAACAGGACCTGCTCGCCAAGATCGCCGAGATGGACGACTCCGACCGCGTCATGGCCGAACGGGTCCACGCGGTCGTGACCGCCAGCGCCCCCCAGCTCACGCCGAAGCTCTGGTACGGCATGCCCGCGTACGCGCTGGACGGCAAGGTCGTGTGCTTCTTCCAGAGCGCGGCGAAGTTCAAGGCCCGGTACGCGACACTCGGGTTCAACGACCCCGCCAACCTGGACGAGGGCTCCATGTGGGCGACCGGCTTCGCCCTGGCCAAGGTGACGCCCGAGGTCGAGGAGCGGATCGCGGCCCTGGTGAAGCAGGCGGTCAGCTAACACCTCCGTGCGGTTCTCGCGCCTCGGCCGGTGTCGGTGCGGCTTGGCGTGACGGCGTCTTCGGAGCGCGGTGAGCCGGAGACGGCCGGTTCGCGCGCGTATGACGTCCACTCAGCGATCGGGGCCCTGCCGGTATGTCGGCGGGGTCCCGGTTTCGTTCGGTGCCATCACGTCGTCCGGGCCTGATCCGCCAGCCACCGCTTCACTTCGTGCCAGGCGGCCCGCGCCTCCCATCGAAGCACCGGCCGCAGCCGGTCTCGTCCGCTCGGGCCGTCACGCCGCCGAAGGCTTTCGCGACTCTCGCTGTCGCAGCGGCCAGAGCACTGCCGTCCGCAGAGGTCATCATGCGTCCCGTCGGGACTCCAGCGGGCTTCCCCGGCCGAAGAGAGCGACGCTACCAGGTGTCGGATCAGCCGTCCGAACAGGCCGAACTGCCCTCGTCGCGCTGATCGTCGAGGCGGGCGGTCAGGTCGGGCCAGTGCTCGGACCATCGCCAAGGGTCGCTCGCGGTCAGGGACCACGCCGAACTCAGGGCCTGGTTCGGCAGGAAGCGGACGCGGGTGCCCGTGGTGCCGTCAGACTCGACGGGCTCCAGGCCGGTCACCGGGACGCCGTGTTCGTAGCGTTGGGTCCAGGATCCGTTGAGACGGCGGTTGGAGTGAACGAGCCACTCGCTCAGCGCGGCGACGACGGACATGCCGCGACGCGCATGCCCGTCCGGGAGTCGCTCCGCGTCCGGGCGGTCGAAGAACCGTAGGTCCTTCGTGGCCATGACCGGCTTCTTCACCACATGGCCGTGCTCGTCGACCCGGGTGTCGGTGCCGCGCCCGTCGTCCGTCACCGACACCGAGCCGTCGGCATGCAGCGTGACGACACACCGTCCGCCGCCCCGGCTCACCGCTTCGTCGGCGGCGTAGGCGACGACCTCGAGAACGAGGTGTTCGGGGCCTCCCGGCGAGAACTCCGAGGGCGCCCGGCGGATCCGGTCGAGATGGTCCGTGTCCACCATGGCGGCCCAGTCGTGCGTGGTGTTGACCCAGGAAGCCCTTGATCCGTCCATCCGGTAAGTATTGGCGAATATTCGGCACGTATCGGTCGGGTAGCCGGCGGCGGCGGGTTCTCGTCCCGCGTCACGACACCGTGCGCTCGCCCACGGCGGGTGCGCTCTCCCCGGCGGGACCCTCCGGTGTCCCCTCGAGGGCCGGATCGTGGGCCGAGTGGTGGGCCGAGTGGTGGGCCGGGGTGGCGGCTGCGGTGCGCAGGGCTGCTTCGACTCGGCTGTTGCTGGTCATGGACGCCGTGACGGCCGTCATCGTCAGGAGGAGGCCCGCGGCGGCGTAGAGCGGGGTGCGGATGTCGTAGGCGGTGGCCAGCCAGCCGCCGAGGAACGCTCCGAGAGGGGCGGCGCACATGGCCAGCATGCGGGAGGTGGAGGCGACCCGGCCCATGAGGCCGGCCGGGACGATCGCCTGCCGGAGGGAGGGGCCGAGCACCATCGTGGCACCCATCCCGGCCCCGCAGACGGCGAGCGCCGACGCGGCCACGAACGGGTCCGGGGCTGTGGCAAGGCCCAGGATGGCGAGCCCTTCGACCGCGGCCGTGCAAGTCAGCGCGGTGCCGGTGCCGAGACGCCGGCCGAGCTGGGAGGCGATGCCCGCGCCGAGCAGGCCGCCGGTGGCCTCCGCGGTGAGGAGCAGGCCGAAGCCGTAGGCGTCGACGCCGAGGCGGTCGTGCGCGAAGAGGGCGAGGACGGTCTCCACGGCCATGAAGGCGACGTTGCCGACCGCGGGGCGGAGCGCGAGGCCGAGCAGCACCCGATCGTGGAAGACGTGGGAGGCTCCGGCCCGCGCCTGGCGGAGAAGGGACTCGCGGGCCTGCGCAACCGGACGGGGCATGGCGGGCAGGGAGCGGACGAGCAGCGCGGAGAGGAGGAACGACACCGCGTCGGCCAGCAGCGGAACCGCGCGTCCCAGCGACAGCAGGGCGCTGCCCGCGGGTGGGCCCGCGAAGCCGGACATGGCGGTCTGCGCGCCGCGCAGGCGGGAGTTGGCGCGCTCCAGGAGGGCCGGGTCGCGCTGGAGCAGATCCGGCAGGAAGGCGGAGGCGGCCGTGTCGAAGAAGAGTCCGCCGAGGCCGAGGAGGAAGGCGACGGCCGCGAGCAGCGGAATGGACAGGGCGTCGAGCGCGACCGCGCCCGCGGGTATCGCGAGCAGCACCGCCCGCGCCGTGTCCGCGACCCACATCGTGCTCCGGCGGTCCCAGCGGTCCACCAGCGCACCGCCGAGCACGCCGAAGAGCAGCCAGGGCAGTGTTCCGGCGGCCGTGACGACGGCGAGGGCCATCGGATCCCGCGTCAAGGTCAGCGCGATCAGCGGCAGCGCGGCGTGCGTCACCCCGTCGCCGAGTGAGGAGATCGTCTGCGCGGTCCACAGCCGTCCGAACCCTTGCGGCAACCGCGGCAACTTCCGCTTTTCTGAGGTCACTTGGCGTCCTCCTCGGACTGTGCGCGCGGTGTCGGGCGGAACAGTGCGAAGACGAGCGACGCGTCCGGCAGCGACGGGTCGGACAGCTCCCGGTACTCGTCGGCCAGTGCCTCCAGTCGCGCGCCCAGTTGCGTGAACTGGTCCTCGGTGAGCCGCAGATGCGTCATCCGCACGTGCCGCTCGCCGTCCGCCGGGGCCGCCTCGAGGTCCGCCACCGCGTGCCGCATGAGCAGGTCCGGGCCTCCCTCGCCCGGGTCGGGCAGCTCGATGGTCCGGGCGGCCATGGCGTAGTACCGCTCGGTCACGCCCCGGACCTTGCGCGTGCGCACCACCTTCACCAGGCCGGCCCGCTCCAGCAGGCGCACGTGGTAGCTGGAACTCCCCTTCGCCAGGCCCACCCGGTCGGCGATCTGGGTGATCGTCGCCGGTTCGAAGCGGAGCACGGCCATGATGCGGTGACGGGTGAGGCTGGAGACGGCGCGCAGTTGTTCGTCCGTGGTGACGTGGAACGTCTCGGGAAGGTCGTCGGTGGGCATGCGAGCAATGGTCAACGTTTCTTGACCATTGGGCAAGGGGTTTTCGGAAAGACGTTCCGCTTGCTCCGGAGGGAGCGGGAGGGCCCGTCGCAGGCCCGCCCGGTCCGGGGCGGATCGGGCCTCCGCCGGAGGTCGGCTTCAGGGTCGCTTGAGTCGCTGTCCATCGGACAGTGCAAAAACCTGATGGTATTTCAGTCATTGTGGCCGGACTCGTCGAGGCGGGGGAGCGACTGACGGGCAGCGACCGGAGGGTGCTTGGGTCGCTCCTGGTCGCTGGTGGGAAGTGCCAGGTCAGGGGCCTGAATGGGGGAGATCAGCGACTGAAGCGACTCAAGGGTCGGGTATATGAGGGCATTTGCGCGTGCGTGCGTGTGTGCGCGTGTGCGTCATATATAGGGACCTAGAGTCGCTTCAGTCGCTGATTTTATGGCTCTTGGTGCTGTGACCTGCTGCTTCTCTCGTGGACGTGAGAGCGACCGACGATGCCTGGGTCGCTGCGGCGGTTGCACTTCAGTCGCTGGGCCCCCAGAAGAACCCGGTTCGCCGCCCGTCCGCTTCGCTACTCTGTCCTCGTTGCTCAGTCGCTTGGGTCGCTGACGGGGGGTGCGATGGCCTCTGAGCTGGGGGAGTGTCGTAGTCATGCACCACAACCGGCGTTAACCGGCCGGTCGCTGGCCATCGCCCGATGGTGCGCGGCCCGGGGCTGGCCGGTTCATCCGCTCGCGCCGGGACGCAAGACCCCGGCGGGCAACTGCGACGTGTGCCGGACGCCGGGACACACGCACCGGGGGTGCGGCTGCCCCGCGGCCGGTCGCTGGTGCCACGGGTTCCACGCCGCCACGCTGGACCCCGAACGCGTCGAGCAGTGGTGGGGCGGTCATCCGGGCCTTGGCGTCGGCATCGCCTGCGGGCCCGCCGGACTCGTCGTGCTCGACGTCGACGCCCATGAACGCCGGCTGCCGCAGAGGGACCGGCTGCTGCCCGGCATCGGGATCGGGCCGGACGTCGACCTGACGGGACTGGCCGACGGCTTCCACACGCTCGGCGTCCTGGCCGCGCTGCGGGACGCCGTCACGCCGGCGGACGACGACACCACCCTGCGGGTCCGCACCCCCTCGGGAGGACTGCACGTGTGGTACCGGGCCCGTCCGGGACACCGCTGGCAGTGCTCCACCGGGTCGGGCACCCGCGCGCTGGCCTGGCAGGTCGACGTCCGGGCGCACGGCGGGTACATCGTCGCCCCCGGCACCGTGACCGAGGCCGGGATGTACCGGCCCGTGGGGAAGGTGCGGGAGCCCGCCCCGCTGCCGGACTGGCTGGCCCGGGAACTCGAACGGACCGGACACCTGCCGCCCGCGGCCGTCCCCTCGCCCCGGCCGGTCCCGCCGCGGGCCCGGCAGGCCGTCCTCGCCGCCGGGGGCGGACAGGACGGCGCCGTCCGCCTCCTGACCGCGCTGCTCGCCGAAGTGGCCGCCTGCGCCGCCGCACCCGAGGGCGCCGGCTTCACCGAGAAGCTGAACCGTGCCGCGTACACCGCCGGGGGACTGGTGGCCGCCGGACGGCTCGACGGGACGGAGGCGGAACGCCTGCTGCGGGAGACGGCCGAACTGGCCCGTCCGGGACAGCAGCGGCGCTATGGAGCCATCATCCGCAGCGGCGTGAACGCCGGCACGCTGCGACCGCTGCACTCGGAGGGGCGCTCATGACGTCAGGCAACGGCAACACCCTCTTCGACCCGCAGGCGGTGGCCGCCCAGATCCTGTACGCCCAGCCCGAGCAGAAGCAGAAGACCCCGCCGAGCGCCGGGAACGGCGGGAGCGGAGGCAACGGCGGGAGCGCAGGGAACGGCGGTAGCGCAGGGAACGGCGGTAGCGCAGGGAACGGAGTGAATGGCGCCGGCGGCGCGAACGGCCAGGAGCGGCAGGAGCGTTGTACGCCGGGCCGGGAGAGCGCCGGGCAGGGCGAGGTGAGCGCCGACGGGCTGCTGCCCGACACCCTCAGCGACCGCGGCAACGCCAAGCTCTTCGTCAAGCTGTACGCGGGCGACTACCGGCACGTCCCCGGGCTCGGCTGGTTCCGCTGGGACGGCACCCGCTGGCGCATGGACGAGGACGACACCGTGATGTGGGCCGCCGGCGACCTGGCCGAGTCCCTGGCGGCCACCGACCCGCGCGGCCACTTCACCTCGGCGGCCCTGCAACAGCACCGCAGACGGGCCCTGAGCACCAGCGGCATGAACGCGATGCTCACCCAGGCCAGATCCGCCCCCGGCATGGTCCTCGGCGCGGCCCTGCTGGACGCCGACCCGTACGTGCTGTGCACCCCGGGCGGCATCGTCGACCTGCGGACCGGGCAGCTGCGTACCCCCGACCCGAACAAGGACTTCCACTCCCGCTCCACCACCGTGGCACCCGAGCCCATACCGACCCCCCGCTGGCAGCGGTTCCTCACCGACACCTTCGGCGACGGCCCCGAGGGCGCGGAGATGATCGGCTTCCTGCACCTGCTGCTCGGCTACTCCATCACCGGGGACGTCGGCGGCCAGGTGATGCCGTTCCTGTTCGGCTCCGGCAAGAACGGCAAGTCGGTGCTGCTGGACGCCCTGGTGAAGCTGCTCGGCGACTACGCCGACGCGGCCCCGCCCGGCTTCCTGATGGCCCGCCCCTACGAGGGCCACCCCACCGACCTCGCCGAACTGCACGGCCGGCGCGTCATCGTGTGCAGCGAGGTCAAGCCCGGCGACCGCTTCGACGAGGCCCGCGTGAAGCTGCTCACCGGCGGCGACCGCATCAAGGCCCGCCGCATGCGCCAGGACTTCTTCAGCTTCGCCCCGACCCACAAGCTGTGGCTCCTCGGCAACCACCGGCCCGAAGTCGGCACCGGGGGCTTCGCGTTCTGGCGCCGGATGCGGCTCATCCCGTTCGAGCGCGTGGTCTCCGACGACCGCAAGATCGACAATCTCGCGGACGTCCTCGTCACCGAGGAGGGCCCCGGCATCCTCAACTGGCTGATCATGGGCGCCCGCCGGTACCTGGCGGGCGAGCGGGACCTCGCCGGTCCCGAGCGCGTCAGGATCGCCACCACCGCCTACGCCGAGACGGAGGACCACACCGGCCGGTTCCTGAGCGAGTCGTGCCGGCTCGAGCCCCCGCTGAGGGCGGAGCAGGCCCAGCTGTACGCCGCCTACAAGACGTGGTGTCAGAATGACGGAGCCCCGGCCGTCTCGTCCCGCGCCTTCGCGGCAAGGGTCCGCGAGGTGGTGGGGCTGGCCTCGCCCAAGGAGATGATCCTGTCCAACCAGCGGAAGTACTACCCGGGCATCGGACTGGTCGCCGACGAGGAGACAGCATGAGCGCTCTCATCGGAGAGGACGAGATCTTCCACGAGGCCGGACTGGTCTGGCTGGAGGACATAGCCGGTCTCGACTACGTCCGCCAGAGCCTGGACCGGCTGCCGACCCGGCGGGGCAAGCCCGCCTACCACCGCGACGGACGCATGGTCGGATACGCGCTGCTCGGGCCGCAGGCCAAGCCGTCCCGTTCGTCGGGCACCTTCCGCCGCCGGGTCTTCTGGCTGCTGCCGCACGACCGGGACGCCGAGCCGCAGGGGCTGTACGCCACCGGGGCGCCCGCGGAGGCCGTCGACCCGCGCACCCTGTCGCCGGGGAGCAAGGGACGCAAGACGGAACGCTCGGAGGGCGGCCCGCTGTCGTCGGCGGTACGGGACCCGGGGAAGAAGCTGTGGCTCTGAGCGGGCGTCCTGCCGCTCCGGCGGCACGGACGGCGCGGGAGCGGCAAGTAGCTCAGTCGGCGTAGACGGCGCAGGCATCGCAGCCGGCAATCGGCAGAGGCGGCGCACGGCGGGCACGCCGGTCCAGCACGGCGGTCCGGCACGCCGGGCCAGCACGCCGGTCCGGTGCGCAGGGCCGGTGGACAGAGCCGGGGGACAGGGCCGGTTGACAGGGACTCTCCGCTCGCTGCGGGCAGGGGCTCTCCGCTCGGCGAGCGGCGGGCCGTGTCTGCGCCGTACTCCGCTCCGGTGAGCGGCCGCGAGGTGCCCGGAGGGGGCGCACCGTCTCCGTATACGGCGGCGCAGGCTCCGTATACGGTCGCGCGGCCCTCGGCTGCGGCCGCTGCGGGTGTGGTGGCGGTTCGCGGGAGCACACGGGTGGGCGCGTCGGTTCGGTGGCCCGTCGGCGGGCCTGCTCTCGGTGGCGTCGGCTCCGTGGGGGAGCGGTTTTGCCGTCGGACTATGCAGGTGAGGGCTTGCCTTCGGCGACCGTCGCGGGCCTTGCGGGGATCCGCCCCCCTGTCGCGGTGCCCGTGGCGCTCCGGGGATGCGCGTTGCTGCCGGGAACTGCTGTGGGCGGGGTGGTGATCGTCTTCGGGGGGTGCCGTGAACGGTCTCGATTCGTGACATCGTGCAGGCCTTGAAAAGAACCGTCCAATCGGTATATTCCTTGGCGACAGCCGCCCCGGCCGCCGGACGGACGGGTCGGCTTCCGACGTCACAGCAGGGGGAGGGGCGTGCATGCGTGTGTTTTCTCCCAGGCCGGACCGGCCCTTGCCGTCCCCCGGAACCCCTGCCGCTGCCCATCGAGGTCAAGGGGAGGTCCTACGGTGAACAGTCGTGTGCGTGCGCAGGTCGTGATCGTGGGGGGAGGCCCCGTCGGCATGCTGCTGGCGGCCGAGCTGGGGGACTACGGGGTCGGCACCGTCGTGCTGGAAGCGCGGGCGTCCGTCTCGGAGCGGCCC
Organism: Streptomyces sp. NBC_00704; assembly: GCF_036226605.1. Classification (NCBI taxonomy): domain Bacteria; kingdom Bacillati; phylum Actinomycetota; class Actinomycetes; order Kitasatosporales; family Streptomycetaceae; genus Streptomyces; species Streptomyces sp. NBC_00704. Next base: position 18,456 of record NZ_CP109002.1, on the reverse strand, counting down.
AAGGCCTCGGTGCTGCATGCCAGGGCGTTGCAAGGGCTGGCCAGGCGCGGGTACTTCGGTGAGCTGGTGCCCAGGGCGGCCACGGCGACGGGGGTGACCGAGGCCCCGTTCCGCTTCGCCGGCATACCCGGCCTGTCCCTCACCGTCCCGGCCTCGGAGCCCGGCCCTCTTCTGAAGCGTCCGCAGGCCGAGCTGGAGCGCCTGTTCGAGCAGCGGGCGCGGGCCGCGGGCGTGCGGGTCCTGCGGGAGCACCGGGTGACCGAGGTGGGCCAGGACCGGGACGGCGTCCGGGTTCTGGCCGAAGGCCCGGCGGGGCCCGTGGAGTGCACGGCCCGGTATCTGGTGGGGGCGGACGGCGGGCGCAGCACGGTCAGGGAGCTGGCGGGGCTCCTCTCGCAGGCCTATCCGGCCACGACCTCCGGGCTGGCCGGGCTGGTGACGCTGGAGGACGAGGACGACCTGCCGTCCGGCTGGCACCGCACCCCGCGCGGCTGGATCGTCGCCCGCGACATCCCCGGCGCCGGCACCCACGTCAAGACCCTCGACTGCTCCCGCGCCCATCCGGAGCGTCATCTGCCGCCTACCGCGCGGGAGTTGGGCGCGGAGCTCGCCCGGATCGCCGGGAAGGAGATCGCGTTCAGCCGGCCGCGCTGGCTCAGCCGGTTCAGCGACTTCGCCCAGCTCGCCCGCTCCTACCGCCACGGGCGGGTCTTCCTCGCGGGGGACGCGGCGCACATGCACTTCCCCGTCGGCGCCCTCGGGCTGAGCACCGGCGTGCAGGACGCCCTCAACCTGGGCTGGAAGCTCGCGTTCGTCGTGCGCGGGCTCGCGGGGGACGATCTGCTCGACACCTACGACACGGAGCGCCGGCCCGCCGCCCGCAGCGTCATCGACAACACGCGGGCCCAGCTCGCCCTGATGCGTTCCGGACCCGAGATCGACGCCCTCCAGGCCCTGTTCGCCGGACTGGTCGCCGCGGACGGGGGGAGCCGGCACCTCAGCGATCTGGTCAGCGGTCAGGGCATGGTGCTTCCCGCCCGCACCCGGCACGCCTCCCCGTGGGAAGGAAGGTTTCTGCAGAACATGTCCCTGCACACCCGCGAGGGCCGGGCGGACGTGATCGGGCTCCTGCGGGCCGGACGGCCACTGCTGCTCCTGTTCGGGGAGGCCGGCGGCCGCTATGCCGGACAGGCCCGCGACTGGGCCCAGGCGGTGAGCACCGTCCACGTCGAACCCACCGACCGGATCCCGTACGACGCCCTGCTGGTGCGGCCCGACGGGTATGTCGCCTGGGCCTCCGCCCCCGGAGGGGATCGTCTGGAGGACGCGTTGGAGCTGTACTTCGGCGCCCGCCGGGCCCGCGCCGAGCAGCGGCTGGCCGTGACGGGCGCGGGAGCGTTCAGCTGACGGCGGCCGCCGGCTGCCGGTCCAGACGTCGCCGGATCTCGTCGTAGATCGCCTCGCCCCGTGCCTCGGAGAGGTCCAGCAGGGCGAGAACGGACGGCCCGGCGATCCCGGGGAACAGATGGTGCAGCAGCGCGGAGGTTCTGAACCCCAGGTCCTGGTAGTCGCTGACGATCTGGGACATCGACTGCACGCCCGCGAAGGTACTCACCACGATGTCGGCGGTCACGGAGGGCACGATGTGCGGCAGCAGCTCGCCCTGGTCCTGGGCCTTCTCCAGCAGCCCGCAGCACACGTTGCTCCAGCGCATGAAGGGGCCGCTGCGGTCCAGGCCCTTCGCGTGCTGGTCCATGCTCAGCCGGACGCCCGCGCGCACCATCGGGTCGGACTGCAGGCGGTAGGCGTGCAGGAGCACCGCGTCCGCCAGTTCCTGGAGCTTGTAGGCGCGCTCGGGGATCACGAACCGCTGGTCCTGCTCGTTGAGCACGCCCTGGGCCAGCTGTTCCTTCGACTCGAAGTGGAAGTACAGGGCGCCCTTGGTCACACCGGCGGCGCTGAGGATCTCGGAGATGGTCGCGGCCTGGTAGCCGCGCTCCTCGAAGACCTTCGCCGCCGCTTCGAGGATGGTCCTGCGCGTGCGGAACGCACGCTCCTGCTTCACCACTTGGCGGTCCTCCCGTTCGTGGAGATCACATCGGTCAGCATCGGTCAGCGGAGCTCAGGGCCGACTTCCTCAAAAAACCGCCCAGTTTGTATCTTACAACCGGTGGTGCGCGCCGCCTCAAGAGTCGGGCAGCAAGCGCTTCGCATTCCGGTGCCGTACCAGCACAGGAGGACAGCGGTGATTCTCGTGACAGGCGCCACCGGCACCACGGGACGGGAGGTGCTGCGGGGGCTCCCCGCCGGCCTCCCGGTGCGGGTACTGGCCCGGGACCCCGCGCGCGTGGAGCGTGCGGCGGCCCGCCGGGCCGAGATCGTGACCGGCGACTACGGCGATCCGCGGTCGCTGGACCGCGCCCTTCGGGGGGTGAGCCGCGCGTTCCTGCTCACCAACCGGGTGGGCGGCGACGACGACGCGCGATTTCTGCGCGCCGCGCGGTCGGCGGGGGTGCGGCACGTGGTCAAGGTGTCCGCGGCCGCCGTCGCGGACACCGACGCCGACGACCTCGTCACCCGCTGGCAGCGCGCCAACGAGGACCTGCTGGTGAACAGCGGGATGCGGTGGACGCTGCTGCGCCCGCGCGCCTTCATGTCCAACACCCTGTCCTGGGCGCCGCCCATCGCCGCCGAGCGGGTGGTGCGCGCCCTGTACGGGACGTCGGTCAACGCGTGCGTCGACCCGCGGGACGTGGCGGCCGCGGCGGTGTGCGCGCTGACCGAGGACGGTCACGAAGGGCGGATCCACACCCTGACCGGGCCCGAGCCGATCAGCGCGGTCGAGCAGACGGCCCAGCTCGCCCGGCTGCTGGGCAGCCCCCTGCGCTTCGAGGAACTGTCCCCGGACCGGGCCCGCGCCCTGCTGGGCAGGCGCCATCCCGCGGCCGTCGTCGAGGCGTTGCTGGCCTCGGCGCGACGGCAGCGGGCGGGGGCCAAGGTGCGTGTGGAGGACACCGTCCACCGCGTGACCGGCCGCCCGGCCCGCCCGTTCGCGACCTGGGCCGAGGACCACCTCGCGGCGTTCCGGGCCGACGAGCCGACGACGACGCCGGCGCTCACCCCACTGGCGGGATGACCACCTGATCCGACGCCGGCCGACCGGCGGACGGCCAGAACAGGTCGCAGGCCGCGGAGTTCCGCGTGACGTTCTCCAGGATCGTGCGCAGCCACGGGCTGCGGACCTCCGGCAGCCGGACCAGGGTGTGCCGGAAGGTTCCCGGATCGGCCCGGAACAGGTGGTTGGGGAGCAGCGGGAGCGGGTCGTCGCGGAGCACGTCCCGGGGCAGGCGGCCGGACGCGGGAACCGGCAGGTACGGCCGGGGGGAGACCAGCCACAGCCACACCCCCAGCGGCAGGGGCACCGGGTGTGCCGACGCGGCCGGGCCGGCGGGCGCCCAGGTCCGGCCCGTCCGGGGGTGGACCGGTACGAGGAGGATGTCGGCGGACGCGTCGGGGGAGGGCTGCCCCGGTCCTGCGAGGGCGGCGCGCCGCTCCGGGAGGTCCCGCGGCAGCAGGGCATCGAGCGCGCGCTGGAACAGGTCCGCGGCAAGACCGTCCGGGACCTTCACCGGCTGTCCCCGGGAGGCGGCCAGCAGATGGGCGAGAGCGTGGCCGGCTGCCGCCTCCCACCGCGGGCTCCACGACCAGAAGTGGTTCGATCCCATCCGCCCTCCCCACGTCATGACCGGCTCGGGTCCGGCCAGAGCCGGCCGCGTTCGGCGGGGCTGACGGGACGTCATGCCTGCTGTGCGGTTCGGTGTTCACCGGACGCGGTCCGACGGATCCGGGAGGCGGCCCGGCGTGGGTGTTTCCCCGGACCCGGTGGCGGCCGGGTCCGGGGGTGGGTGTGGTGGGTGGGTCAGTCGGACGGAGTGGTTGTCAGGGTGGTGGTGAAGACGGGCTGGTCGTCCTGGTGGCCGGTGACGAGGACGGTTTCCGGGGCGTCGGGGGCGTCCTTGGGCAGGTGCAGGGCGTCGATCAGGCAGGGCAGGTCCAGTTCCGCGTACTTGTGGAACTCGCAGTCGAGGCCGACCGGCAGGATCGAGGGTCCGCCGAGGACCGCGGTGGCGGCCTGGCGGGCGGCCTCCAGGAGCACCATGCCGGGGACGTGGTCGACCTGGTGGTCGAAGAGGACGGGGTGGCGGGTGTCCATGCGCAGCTGCCAGCGGTCCGGCTCGCCGGTGGGGGAGAGGACCACGTCGGTGGGCGAGAGGCGTCCCACGGTCGACGGCGCCACCGGGGCCGTCAGCGGGAGGGGGCGGTGCCCGGGGTCGAAGACGCGCTGCGGGCGCAGCCGCCGGTACACGGCCGGCGCGATGACGGTGAAGGAGATCCGGCCCGACGCGGCCGGCCGGCCCTCGCGCAGCACCCTGGTCTCGTAGCACATGCCGGTCAGCCGCCCGCCCCGCCTCCTGACGTCGGTACAGGTGACGTCGATGTCCAGGGCGGCGGGGGCCGGGCCGACGCCGATCTCCTCGGGATGCACCGTGAGGGTCATGCCCTCCATCAGGAACTGGTGCCCGAAGGGGACGCCGAACTCGGCGTGGGCGAGCAGGGCGCCGATCTGACGGATCGTTTCAGCGGCCATCAGCGGGTCGTGGTGGGTCCTGTTCGCCATGGTGAAGAAGCTGTGGCCGCGCGGCCACTGGGCGGTCATCGTGAACCGGGTGTCGCTCAGTCGCTGCCAGCCGGTCAGCATGACCTCGGCGACGGCCGCCCGGTGCACCAGCTCCCGGGGCACCGTCGTGGTCAGCTGACCGTTGAGCAGCGCGGGCGACCAAAAGAAAGGGGACTGGGCGTCTCGTACCGCTGCCTGCTCGATCGACGGGCCTTCGAACCGGAACGTGCTCGCAGTCATCGCTCCCCCTGGACGAGATGGGTGATGGGGCTGTGAGGGGAAAAAATAAAGGGCAGCCGGGTTTGTTTCCAGAGGAATCGGGGCCTCCGCGCGGGAACCTCGGCCTGCGCACCCCGCAACGGGCGCCCCGGCTGCGCGCGATCCGCCGGTTCTCCAGCGTTTCTCCAGGTCATGGCCCGGACGGTGGTTCAGGCGCTCAGGCCGCTCACTCCGGCGCCTCAAGCGGCATTGAAGCGTCTCTGTAGCGCGGTGGCGGACGGTGGCCGGGACCGGAAGGAGCCGGACATGGACGGGACGGGCGTCATGCCCCTCGCGCTGCGGGTCGAGCGCGGGCGGGCGGACGACGACGAACTGGCGGCGGTGGCCGTCGTGCTGTGCTCGGTGCTGGCCGGGCGGGCGGAGGCGGCCCGCCGGCAGGAGCCGCTCGCCGACGTCCCGCCGTGGCGCCGTCCGGAGCGGGCCGGCGTGCAATGGCGCTCGCCGTTCTGCTGGCGATAGACGGCAGGTGCGCCCGGCCGCAGGCCGACAGGCGCTTTGTCCAGGGCTGATTCATGTCCGCGCGCCCTCACGCCCCCTGTGAACCGCACATGCGGTTTGTTAATCTGGGCACAGTCCGGCCGCGCTCATGAGGGAGGAGGCACAGTGACGGTCCTCAACGACGTTCTCGAGGTGAGCGCCGAACCTTCGGACGCGCGTGGTCGCGTGGCCGAGCTGCACGGGATCCGTGCGCAGGCGCTGGCCGGCCCGAGCGAGAAGGCGACCCAGGCGCAGCACGCCAAGGGCAAGCTGACCGCGCGGGAGCGGATCGAGCTGCTGGTGGACGCGGGGTCCTTCCAGGAGGTCGAGCAGCTGCGCCGGCACCGGGCGAGCGGGTTCGGGCTGGAGGCCAGGAAGCCGTACACCGACGGGGTCATCACCGGGTGGGGGACGGTCGAGGGGCGCACGGTGTTCGTGTACGCCCATGACTTCCGCATCTTCGGCGGCGCGCTGGGCGAGGCGCATGCCACGAAGATCCACAAGATCATGGACATGGCCATCGCGGCGGGGGCGCCGCTGGTCTCGCTCAACGACGGTGCGGGCGCCCGGATCCAGGAGGGCGTGTCCGCGCTCGCCGGGTACGGCGGCATCTTCCAGCGCAACACCCGGGCGTCCGGGGTCATCCCGCAGATCTCGGTGATGCTGGGCCCGTGCGCGGGCGGCGCGGCCTACAGCCCGGCCCTGACCGACTTCGTCTTCATGGTCCGCGAGACCTCGCAGATGTTCATCACCGGCCCCGACGTGGTCAAGGCCGTCACCGGTGAGGAGATCACCCAGAACGGCCTGGGCGGCGCGGACGTCCACGCCGAGACCTCCGGCGTCTGCCACTTCGCCTACGACGACGAGGAGACCTGCATCGCGGAGGTGCGCTACCTGCTCTCCCTCCTCCCGCAGAACAACCGGCAGTTCCCGCCCCAGACGCCCTGCTCCGACCCGCAGACCCGCCGCTCCGAGACGCTGCTGGACCTGGTCCCGGCCGACGGCAACCGGCCCTACGACATGACCAGGGTCATCGAGGAGATCGTCGACGACGGCGAGTACCTGGAGGTCCACGAGCGCTGGGCGCGCAACATCATCTGCGCCCTCGCCCGCCTCGACGGCCGGGCCGTCGGCATCGTCGCCAACCAGCCCCAGACGCTCGCCGGCGTCCTCGACATCGAGGCCAGCGAGAAGGCCGCGCGCTTCGTGCAGATGTGCGACGCCTTCAACATCCCGATCGTCACCCTTCTGGACGTACCCGGCTTCCTCCCCGGCGTCGACCAGGAGCACGGCGGCATCATCCGCCACGGCGCGAAGCTGCTGTACGCCTACTGCAACGCGACCGTGCCCCGGATCTCACTGATCCTGCGCAAGGCCTACGGAGGCGCCTACATCGTCATGGACAGCCAGTCCATCGGGGCCGACCTCACCTACGCGTGGCCGACGAACGAGATCGCCGTCATGGGCGCCGAGGGCGCCGCCAACGTCATCTTCCGCCGTCAGATCGCCGAGGCCGACGACCCCGGGGCCATGCGGGCCCGCATGGTCAAGGAGTACAAGTCCGAGCTGATGCACCCCTACTACGCGGCCGAGCGCGGCCTGGTCGACGACGTCATCGACCCCGCCGAGACCCGCGAGGTCCTCATCAGGTCCCTGGCCATGCTGCGCACCAAACAGGCCGACCTTCCCTCACGCAAGCACGGCAACCCGCCGCAGTAACGGAGCACCCCGAATGGTCAGACAAGAACGAGCGCTGCGCACCCGCGAGGCACTGATCGAGGCGGCAGCCACCGTCTTCGACCGGGACGGCTTCAACGTGGCGTCGCTCACCGCGATCAGCTCGCTGGCCGGAGTGAGCAACGGAGCGCTCCACTTCCACTTCGCCAGCAAGGCAGGAGTGGCCGGCGCGGTGGAGGAGGCCGCGTCGCGACGGCTCGACCACATCGTCACGGCCCACGAGGGCGCGGTCGGCAACGCCCTGCAACTGCTGGTGAACACCTCGCACGACCTGGCCCGCCGGCTCGGCGAGGACGTGGTGCTGCGCGCCGGCTTCGACCTGAGCCGTGAGCAGGCCCACCGCAGCGACCGTGACCTGTACCGCCAGTGGCACGAGTGGGTCGAGGGGGCGCTCAAGCGCGCCGACGGCGAGGGCGTCCTCAACGAGGTCACACCCGAGCAGGTGACGTCCTCGGTGGTGGCCGCGACCACCGGCTTCGAGGTGCTGGGCGCGCGGGACCCGCAGTGGCTCTCGCGCCGCACCGTCACCCGGTTCTGGCAACTGCTGCTGCCGCGACTGGCCACGCCCGCCGTGCTCGACGACCTCGAGGCGGCCGGCGGCCGCCGCGGGAACACCGGCCCCTCCGGGACGGGCTGAGGGGCTCGGGGCTCGGGGCGCGGGGTTCGGGGGACGGCGGACCGGGTGCGGGGCTGCCGTTCCTCCGGGCGTGGCGCGGGGATCAAGGCACGACGGGGCCGGGCGGGGCCGGGCGGAGCGGGGGACTGTCCCGCTCTTCCGTTTCCGTTTCCCGTTCATGCGCTGTGGTCAAGCGTGCGGCGGCGGCAAGAACGCTGCCGTCAAGCGCGCTGCCGTCAGGAACGCTGCCGTCAAGTGCGCTCACGTTCCCGGCCGTTCGCGCCGTCAACTTTCACCCGCCGGACGGTCGACCGGCCGGGGGCGGGGCCGCCGGGACGCGGGGGATGTCGTCCCGGCGGCTCCGGGGAGCGGGTCCGCCCGGGGGCGGGTCCGCCCGGTCAGACGGCGCTGAGAACGGCCGCCGAGTTGAAGCCGCCCCGGCCGCGGGCCAGGACCAGGGCGTGGCGCACCGACGTCTCGCGGGGCGCGGTGACGAGGTCGACGGGGCAGTCCGCGGCGGGCGCGGCGGTCCCGGTCGTCGGTGGGATCACCTGGTCGCGCAGCGACAGCAGGGCCGCCGCGACGTCCAGGGAGGCGCCCCCCGCCAGCAGCCGTCCGGTCATCGACTTCGGCGCGGTGACCGGGACGCCCCGGGGGCCGAACAGGGCCGCCAGGACCTCCGCCTCGGCGCGGTCCGCGGCGCGCGCGCCGGCCGCGTCGGCGAACACGACGTCGATCTCGTCGGGCCGCACCCCGGCGTCCTTCATGGCCAGCCGCGCGGCGTCGGCCAGGCGCGGGGCGCCGGCGCCGTCGAAGGTGGCCGCGTAGCCGGTGAACGCCCCGTACACGCGGGCGTCGCGCTCACGGGCGGCGGCCTCGCTCTCCAGGACGAACAGGGCGCCGCCCTCGCCGACGACATGACCGCGGGCCGCGGCGTCGAACGGCAGGTAGGCGCGGGCCGGGTCGGGCACGGGGCTCAGGTCGCCGGCGGCGAGATGGGCGGCCCAGCCCCACGGACACAGCGCCGAGTCGACGCCGCCGGTGACCATCAGCCGGGCGCCCTTGCGGATCTGGCGCCGGGCGTGGGCGACGGCGTCCAGACCGCCGGCCTGCTCGGCGACGACGACCCCGCTGGAGCCGCGCAGCCCGTGCCGGATGGAGATCTGACCGGTGTTCACCGCGTAGAACCAGGCGAAGGACTGGTAGGCGCTGACGTGCTGCCCGCCCTTGGACCACAGGGCCTGCAACTCGCGCTGGCCGAACTCGAAACCGCCCGCGGAGGACGCGGTGACCACCCCGGCGCCGTACTCGGGCAGCGCCGCGGGCCCGGTGCCGCAGTCGTCGAGGGCCTCCTGGGCGGCCGCGAGCGACAGCCGGGTGACCCGGTCGGTCTGCGTCAGCAGCCTGCTGGGCAGGTGCTCGTCGTCGCGGAAGTCGGGGACCTCGCCGGCGATGCGCACCGGGTAGCGGGAGGCGTCGAAGCGGGTCACCGGGCGGATGCCGCTCTCGCCGCGCAGGGTCGCCGCCCACCAGGCCTCGGCGCCCAGCCCGTTGGGGGCGACGACGCCGATGCCGGTGACGACGGAGCCGAGGGTGGCCCGGACGTCCGCGCGGACGGCGGGACGGTCGAGTGTGGCTGTGGTCATGCCGCCTCCTGAAGTCGCGGCCGGGTCAGGACGATGGCGCTCTGGAAGCCGCCGAAGCCGCTGCCGACGCTGAGCACGGTGTCGGTGCGCTGCTCACGCGCGGTGAGCGGGGTGTAGTCGAGGTCGCAGGCCGGGTCGGCCTCGTGCAGGTTGGCCGTCGGCGGCACGGTGTTGTGCTCGATGGCCAGGGCGCTGGCGGCCACCTCCAGCGAGCCGATCGCGCCGAGCGAGTGGCCGATCATGGACTTGATGGAGCTGACGGGCACCCGGTAGGCGTGCTCGCCGAGGCTGCGCTTGAACGCGGCGGTCTCGTGCCGGTCGTTCTGCTTCGTGCCCGAGCCGTGGGCGTTGATGTAGTCGACGGCGGTGGCGTCCAGGCGGGCCTCGTCGAGCGCCGCGCGGATGGCCTCGGCCATCTCCACGCCGTCGGACTTCAGCCCCGTCATGTGGTACGCGTTGCTGCGCCCGGCGAACCCGGCGATCTCCGCGTAGACGTGGGCGCCGCGCCGCCGGGCGTGCTCGAACTCCTCCAGGACCAGCACGGCCGAACCCTCGCCCAGCACGAAGCCGTTGCGGGAGCGGTCGAAGGGGCGCGAGGCGGTCTCCGGCTCGTCGTTGCGCGGGCTGGTCGCCTTGATGGCGTCGAAGCAGGCCACCGTGATGGGGGAGATCGGCGCCTCGGTCGCGCCGGTCACCATCACGTCGGCGCTGCCCTCGCGGATCAGGTCGACGGCGTGGCAGACGGAGTCGATGCCGGAGGTGCAGCCGGTGGAGACCAGCGAGACCGGGCCCTGGGCGCCGACCGCGACGGCCACCTCGGCGGCCATCGAGCTGGGCACGAAGTAGTCGAAGAGGTGGGCGACCGCCCGGGTGTGGTCGACCTCCCAGGTGCTGCCGTTCTCGCTGACCACGCCGTACTCGTTGTCGAGGCCGGTGGTGCAGCCGACGGCGCTGCCGAGGGTGACGCCGGTGCGCACCGGGTCGAGGGCGCCGGCCAGTCCGCTGTCCTCGACCGCCTCACGGGCGCTGACGAGGGCGAACTGGGCGGCGCGGTCGAGGCGGGCGGCGTCGGCGGCGCCGATGCCGTGGGCGACCGGATCGAAGTCCGCCTCGGCGGCGATGCGCGAGCGGAACGTGCTCGCGTCGAACAGGGTGATGCCGCGTGTGGCGGTGCGGCCCGCGGTCAGCGTGTCCCAGAACGCGCGGGTGCCCACGCCGCCCGGGGCCACGACCCCGATGCCGGTGATGACGACCCGCCTCATCGTTTGTCCCTCACAGTTGTCCTCCAGATATGAGCTCAGGTACGAGCCGGGTGCGCCGCACCACGCGGCAGGCGCGCCCGATCAGCCGGGGCGCGTGCGGGCCGCGGAAGAAGAAGTGGTCACCGGGGACCGTGCGCCGGACGAACCGGCCGGTGGTCCAGCGGGCCCAGCCGTCCAGCGTCCGCGCGCCGACGGCGGGGTCGTCGCGGCCGCCGACGGCCAGGACGGGGACCGCGACCGGGCCGTCCGGGTCGGCGAGCGCGTCGGCGCGCAGCGCGTGGGCGAGTCTGAGGTCGTCGCGCAGCACGGGCAGCACCCGGCGGTACCAGAGGCTGCCGGGGGCGGCGAGCGCGCGCTCGGGTGCCGCGCCGAGACCGGCCGCGAACCGCAGCAGGCGCTCGTCGGTCAGGTCGTCCTCGTGGCCGGGCGACGCGGTCTGCGGCGGGGGGCTCCCGCCGACGGCGAGGCAGGCGGGGGCGGGCAGCCCGCGGGCGGCCAGGGCGCGGGCGAGGGTATAGGCGACGACGCCGCCCAGGCTGTGCCCGTACAGCACGTACGGGCGGCCGTCGGCGACCTGGTCGGCCAGCGGTTCGAGGAGCGCGCCCAGCAGTTCCTCGCGCGAGGTCGCCCGGGGTTCGCGGCGTCGCGCGCCGCGTCCGGGCAGCATCACGGGCACGGTGCTCACGCCGGGGCCGGTCTGCGTGCGCCAGTGCGCGAATCCGGACACGCCCGCGCCGGCGTGGGCGAAGCAGTAGAGCGTGACCGGCGAGCCATCCCGCATGGTGTTCGCACCTCCTCGGCCGCCGTGGGCAAGAGCGCATCGGCTGTTTCCGAGCGTCGCCGACGTGGCTGGAGGAAGACTCGAATCAACCATGTGCGCGAACGCGGCGGTGGCGCGCGGCCGTTGCCGGCGGCGGGCACGGCGGGCACGGCGGGCATGGTGGGCATGGTGGGCACGGTGGTTCGGTGGAGGCCGGGCGGGCGCCGGTCCTCAGACGGCGCACTTCGTGGAGTGAGGGGCCGCCCTCACCGGTGGCGGCGCCGCGCCCCTCGACGATGCGGCCGTCGCCGTCGCCGTCGGGGGTGTCCCGCCCGCGGCCGCCGTCGCCGTCGGCGGCGGGCCCGTCGGCGCGGTGGTCAGCGCGTGGGTTGCGAGGGCCGGGGCGGCGCCCACGTAGGCGGTGGGGTCGAGCAGGCGCTCCAGCTCTTCGGCGCTGTGGTGGGCGGTCACCTCGGGCAGGGTGCTCAAGACCGCCAGGAGCGGCAGCCCTTCACGGTCCGCGGTGAGCGAGGCGTCGGCCAGCAGGTCCCTCGCGCGCGTCCTGCCGATCCTGGGGGCGAGGCGGGCCGCGAGGCGCTCGGTGACCACCTGACTGCCGGTCAGGCCGAGGTTGCGGCGCATCCGGGCCGGGTCGGGCGTGAGGCCCTCGGCCAGCTCGGCGGCCGTCACGGCGGCGCCGCCCGCCAGCCGCAGCGCCTCGCGCAGCAGCAGCCACTCGGCGTGCCACACCCCGGCCGAGCGTTCGTCCTCGGTCACCAGACACTGGGTCAGGCCCGCGGTCAGCAGCGGCACCTGGAGGGCGGCGCTGCGGATCAGCGTGGACAGCACGGGGTTGCGCTTGTGCGGCATCGCGGAGGAACCGCCCCGTCCCGCGACCGCGGGCTCGGCGACCTCCGCTATCTCCGTGCGGACCAGCACCTGGACGTCGGCGGCGAGCTTGCCGAGGGCGCCGGTGGTGAAGGCGAGCGCCGCCGCGGTGTCCGCGACCGGGGTGCGCAGCGCGTGCCAGGGCAGGGCGGGGCGGGCCAGGCCGGTCTCGGCGGCGAACGCGTCGACGAGCTTGTCCCGGTACTCCCCGGACGTCGTCCCGCTCCCGTCCGGCCCGGCGAACTCCAGGTATCCGGCGAGCGTGCCCGCGGCCCCGCCCAGGGAGGCGGGCAGGGCGTCGCGGGCGGCCCCGACGCGGGCGGCGGCGTCCAGGACCAGCCGGTGCCAGCCCGCCGCCTTGAGCCCGAACGTGGTGGGGACCGCGTGCAGGGCGAGGGTGCGTCCCGCCATGACGGTCGCGCGGTGCCGGCCGGCCAGCGCGGCCAGTGCGGCGGCCGTGCGGTCCAGGTCGCCGAGGATCAGCTCGAGGGCCCGCCGGCACATCATCATCAGGCCGGTGTCCAGCACGTCCTGGCTGGTGGAGCCGCGGTGCACGTACTCGGCGGCGTGCGGGTCTTCGGCGGCCACCGCGTCGGTCAGGGCCTTCACCAGCGCCACGACCGGGTTGGCGCTCTCCCGGGCCCGCAGCGCCAGCGCGCGCGGATCGAACCGCTCGGCGCGGGCGGCGCGGGTGATCGCGTCGGCGGCGCCGGACGGGACGGTGCCCAGGGCGGCCTGGGCCCGCGCGAGGGCCGCTTCGGCGTCCAGCATGCACTGCAACCAGGCCGTCTCGCTGACGGCTTCCTCGACGGCCGTCCCGGCCCGCACGGGGGAGAACAGTCCGGCGTCCGGGCCGCCGTCGAAGGCGGTCGTCGGGGGGTTCATGGCGTCATCTCCAGCAGGTCGGCGGGAAGGCCGGGCGAGCCGGTGGGGTCGGGAAGGCGGGGGCGGCCGGCGAGGGCGACGGGCAGGCGCGCGGGGCCGAGGCCCAGCACCGTGCGCGCGATGGCGTCGGAGTCGCCGAGGATCACCGAGTCGACGCCCGGCCGGATGCCGGCCGCCGTCACCCAGTGCACGGACTCCGTCGGGACGCCGTAGGCGAAGCGGCGCGGGTGGGCCCGGCCGTGCGCGTCCACGGTGCGGTAGGGCCGTTCGGAGACGGCGAGGCCCCCCGACTCGTAGGCGGCGCCGCGGGCCGTCGGCATCCGGTAGGGCGTCGCCTGGCCGGTGGCGAGCAGGTGGCGCAGCAGCGGGTCCTCGGTGCCGCGCAGGTCGGGCTCCGGCAGCCGGGCCTCGATCAGCGCCCGCGCGTGGACGGGCGGCGCGTCCACGTCGTCGGCCGTGGCCGTGAACACGGCCCGGTCGCCGTCCGCGCCGAGCGTGACACGCGTGCCGGGACCCAGCGGACGGACCACGTCGGCCTCGATCAGCGCAAGCAGTTCCTCGATGCGCGAGACGGGCGGGCCGATCGACAGATAGGCGTTGAGCGGGGTGTACCAGCCGGCCAGCTCGTCGCGGTAGGAGTCGCCGTCCAGGCCGCCGTGGTCGACGGCGAGGCGTATCTCGTTGCGCAGGTCGCGCAGGACGTCGAGGGCCGCCTTGAGCGGTCCGCCGACGTTCCCGGCGCGGGCCTGCCGGACGTCCTCGGCCAGATGACCGAGCAGCCACCGCCGGAAGTCCGCGCGGCCGCGGAAGCGCCGGCCGGCGGTGGGACGCTGGATCAGCTCCCAGTCCCACCGCCTGGCCCGGTCGATGCCGTAGTGGCCGACGATGCGTTCACGGGCGGCGGCCGTTCCGGCGGCGAGGTAGGCGGGCACGAACGCCGACGCCTCCCGTGCGCGCCCCTCGGCGCGCAGCAGCGTCTCGTAGTAGACGCTCTCCACCTCCAGGCGGATCAGCGGCCACAGGCCGGTGCGGAAACGGACCGGTGCGCCGCCCGGACCCCGCAGCGCCGCCACGGCCTCCGGAGTGAGCACCCGCGGCCGGTGCCGCCCGTGCGGGCCCTTCTCGTTCTCGCCGCGCGCGTGATGGGGGACGCCGCGGCGCGAGCCCGCGTAGATCAGCGGCTCCCGGCCCGAGGGCACGTAGACCAGCCGCCCCGAGCGCCTGACGAACGCTCCGCCGCGGCCGAGGGTGAGCAGCGCCATGCCGTCGAAGAAGTTCAGGCCCAGCCCGCGCATCAGGACGGCCCGCCCCGGCGGGACGGCGGACAGGTCGAGGTCGGCGGGGTTGGCCGGCCCGATGTACGTCAGCCCGTGCCGCGCGGCCGCCCGCGACCACGCGGACTCCTCGGGCGAGGGGCGCCGCGGCACATGGCCCTGGGCGAGGACCACGGCGTCCAGGCCGCGCAGGCGCACGCCGTCGGCGAGGGTGAGGACCTGCGGGCCGCCCGGCTCCGCCTCGTCGCGCAACGCCACGGCGCGCGTGCGGTGTTCGACGACCAGGCAGTGGGCGGGCGCCCCGCGCACGATGCGCCGGTAGCAGTCCCGCAGATAGCTGCCGTAGAAGGCGCGGGTCGGGTAGGCGTCCGGGTGCAGGGCCGCCGCCTCGGCGTACGTGGCCTCGCCGAACCGGCCGGCGGGGCCGGCCAGGACGACGGTGCGGGCCCACTCGTACAGGTCGGGCCCCCGCTCCACCGGCCCCTTCATGGCGACCGTGTCGTCGGTGAACACCGTCACCTGGGAGGCGACGGTGTTCATCAGCAGCAGCCGCGACTGGTCCGTGCGCCACACCCGCCCGGCGCCCGGCCGGCACGGGTCCACGAGATGGATCGTCACCCGGCGCGGCGAGGGCGCGGCCCGTTCGTTGGCGCAGATCCGCTCCAGCACCGACAGGCCGCGGGGCCCGGCCCCGACGACGGCGATCCCGAGGTGTCCGGCGGCGCTCACCGCGTGCCTCCGGCGCCGCGGGCAGCGGACGGCCGGCCCGGGGGCGCCGGCCTGGCCGGACGGCGCCGGGCGGCCGCGCGCCCGCCGGGCGCTTCGCAGGCCGGGGGCGCGGTGTCGCGCCGCTGACGAGGGGACATGGCCGGTGCTCTCCTCACGTCGGTCCGCCGACGGCCGTCGCCGCGGGCGCGGGGGCCATCCCCACCGGCGGCTCGTCGCCGAGCGCGGCCAGCGCCTGCGACACGGTCGCCGAACCGCCCGCCAGGCCGGGCAGTTCGCACAGCAGCCGGGCGCACTGGCGGACCAGCCGCGCCGCGTCGTCGTCGGCGAGCCGGGCCCGGTCGTGGACGGCGGCCAGGACGAGGCCGTCGTCGCCGTCCCGGTGGGCCGACAGGGTCACGGGGAAGACGGTGTGCGTGCCGGCCGCGCGGGGCGCGTCGACGCTGACGCCCCGGGCGGCGAGCGCGGAACGCAGGGTGCCGGAGCCGCGCCGCTGCTGCTCGAAGGCGACGAGGCTCTCCACGAGCCGGTCGTCCGCGCGCCGCCCGCTCCACTGGTGGATCTGCCCCAGCGACACCCACTCGTAGGCGGCCAGCTCCAGTGCCTGGTCGCGCAGTTCGGCCAGCAGCCGGGCCATGGGCACCGCGGGGTCGACCCGGACGGCCATGGGCAGGGAGTTCGTCAGCAGACCGGGCAGCCGCTCGACGGAGTCCAGGGCGACGCCGCGACCGGAGACCCGGACGCCGAAGCCCACCACCGCGGGCCCGGCCGGGGCGCCCGCCCGGTACAGCAGCAGCGCCCACACGGCCTGGAGCGCACCGGCCTCGGTGGACGCGCAGGACGCCGCCCACGCCCGCAGCCGCCCCACGGGCCCGGCGCCGAGGCGGACCTCGGCGCGTGCGGACCCGGTCAGCCCGGTGGCCGGCCCCTCGACGGCGGGCAGCACCAGGGCGGTCGTGCCGGGGGCCGCCGAGGACCAGAAGTCACGGGCGGGCGCGGTGTCCTGACCGGCGAGCCAGCGGGCGTAGTCCCGGCAGTCGGGCCGCCGGTCCCCGCCCGGCAGCCGGCCACCGGCCAGGTAGGCCCGGTAGAACTCGTCGAGCAGGACGGACACGCTCCAGCCGTCCAGCACGACGGTGTGGAAGGTGAGCAGGATCCGCACGGACGGCGGGCCGCCGTCGGCGGGGCGCGGCTCGTCGAGGAGGGTGAGCCGCAGCAGGCCCGGGCGGCGCAGGTCGAAGCCGCGCAGCCGGTCGCGTTCGCGCAGCTCCTCGAAGCCGACGGAGCCGGCCGGGTGGCGGACGACCTCGGCGCGGGCGTGCTCGTGCAGCACCAGGCGCGGTTCGGCGTCCCCGTCGAAGGCGGCCCGCAGCACGCTCTCGTGGTCGAACACCGACTGCCAGGCCGCCGTGAACCGGCCCGTGTCCAGCGGCCCCCGCCAGCGCCAGTGCAGTTGCTCCACATGGCGGCCGGTGCCCTGCTGGGCGAACGCGTCCGGGAGCAGGGCGCGCTGCTGAGGGGTGACGGTGACCGGCACGCTCGCCGGGGGCCCGGCGCCCGGGGGCGCGTCGTCGCCGTCGCCCGGCCCGTCCGCCTCGCTCGCGGTGAGGGCTGCCAGCGCGCGCCGGTCGGTTGCGCCGTCGGGCAGCAGGGGGATGTGCGGCACACGGTGCAGACGGGCCGGAACCAGGTGGGACGGCAGCCGTGACCGCAGGGCGGCGCGCAGTTCGGCGGGCGGGGTGCGGGTCACCACGTGGGCGACGATGCGCAGGCTGCCCGCGGCGTGCCGGGCCGCGTGGACGGCCGCGTCCCGCACACCGGGCAGCGACACGAGGGCGGCGCGCACCTCACCGAGTTCCTCCCGGTCGCTCATGTGGTCTCCCTGTGTTCGGCGGCAGGACGGGACGGGCCCGGTCCGCCGCCGTGTGCGCGCCGGAGACCTGACGCACCGCCGGCGGCCGTCCTCGGGTCCGTTCTCGCCACGCTCATCACAGGGCCCGCGGGTCGAGTCCGGCTGTGGCCCCGCTCGTGGGGCGGTGGTGGCGGCGGCGCGAGAGCCGCCCGCGGCGGGGCGCGGGCCCGTGGCG
The DNA here is from genome assembly GCF_036226605.1 of Streptomyces sp. NBC_00704. Taxonomy (NCBI): domain Bacteria; kingdom Bacillati; phylum Actinomycetota; class Actinomycetes; order Kitasatosporales; family Streptomycetaceae; genus Streptomyces; species Streptomyces sp. NBC_00704. The sequence continues at coordinate 1,141 of NZ_CP109002.1, read as the reverse complement.
CACGGCCCGCGCGACGACCGGGGTACAGGGCCTTGCGACCGTTCCTCGACCCGTGGTCCAGCGGAGCGCCCGAGGATGCCGCAAGGCGGGGAGGTGAGGGCACCTCCGTTCGGCGTGAGGAGTGCGTATGCGCAAGGTCGTTTCCCGTGACGGCACCACGATCGCCTACGAGAAGGCGGGTGACGGACCGCCGGTCGTCCTTCTCAACGGGTCGTTCCGCGACCACACGATCTTCGACGCGCTCGTGCCGGAGCTGGCGCCGTACTGCACCACCTACGTCTACGACCGCCGCGGCCGCGGCCAGAGCGGAGACGCCCCGCAGTACGCCGTGGCCCGCGAGATCGAGGACCTGGAGGCGGTCATCGAGGAGGCGGGCGGGTCGGCGGTGGTGTTCGCCGGGTCGACGGGGGCGAACCTCGCGATCGAGGCGGCGCTCGCCGGCGCCCCGATCACCAGGCTGGCCCTGCACGAGCCGTTCTACCGGGTCGGCGGCTTCCCCAAGCCGCCGTGGAACGTCGCCAAGACGCTGCGGGTCCTCATGGAGGAGGACCGGCGCACGGAAGCGGTCGAGTACTTCCTCGGCAGCTTCCTGGGGCTGACCCCCGACACGGTCGCGCAGTGGCGCGAGGGGCCCATCTGGGCCGTGAACGAGGCGAACGCCCACACGCTCGCCTACGACGTGGCGATCTGCGGCGACTGCGAGGTCCCCGCCGACCGGCTCGCCGGCTACCGCACCCGCACGCTCGTCCTCAACAGCAGCGGCACCGGCGACTGGCTGCGTGCGGCGGCGCGGGCGACCGCGGCGGCCCTGCCCCACGGCCGGTCACTGGAGCTGCCCGGCTCCTGGCACCGGATCGACATGGACGTCCTCGGCCGGACCCTGGCCGAGTTCGCCACCGACTGACGCCTATCGCCTTTCCCCTCTTCCTCACTTCCTCCGGCACGTCACCTCACGTTCAGGAGAACACCACCGTGACGACAGCTCACACCCTGGCCGCCGGGGCCACAGCGGAGGCAGCCACCGCTGCCGCCACCCGCGAGCGCGGCGCCACCGTGTGGCTGACCGGGCTGCCGAGCGCGGGCAAGACCACCCTGGCCCGCGCGGTCGCCGAACGGCTGGCCGCCGCCGGCCGCCGGGCCG
>NZ_CP109001.1 GCF_036226605.1 Streptomyces sp. NBC_00704 | reverse complement strand
GTTAGGCCTCGGCAAGCCGAGGCCTAAAGAGCGAATTGCGCAAGCGCAATTCGGATTCCGGCGCAAGCGCCGGAATGGAATTCCGCAAGCGGAATTTAAAAGGCGAGGCAATTCGCGCAAGCGCGAATTGTGGGCACCCGCGCAAGCGCGGGCACCTGCGCCGGCAGTAGGGGAGGTGCATCGCGCGCGGGCCTGTGTAGGGTTTGGGAATCCCAGCCGTCATCCGTGCAGCGAAGATGACGGGCCGTCGGCCTGACGGGGTGCTGGTCCCACCGCAGTGACGGGTTCCGCTGCGCTCCACCCGAACACCTCCCCCACCCTCGAAACCGGCCGCTCACGTTCACCAATACTCCGTCAGCATACACGCTTAACCCTCCAGGTGCCGCAGAATCCGCCACCGCATCACCCTGGGCGAGCGAACCCACTACTGGAATGGTGCATCACGCTGGCTGGCTGTGTAGCTTTTGGGGCCTGGCTGCACCACCAACCCCGGCGAAAAACTACCGGAAGAATTCGAGAGTGCGCGGCCGTTAATTGCCCAGGGGTGGCCGTCACTCCGCATGATCCGGTACCTCCGCCCGTCGAATTTCGGCGCTCGCATATCAGGACTTCCGTCCTGTGGCTGCCGAGCCGGTTGGTCGCGTTGATCATGGCGACGAGGGAGACGAGAGCGATGGCCTGCTCCTCGTCGTAGTGCTTGCGCACCTGGGCCCAGGTCTCGTCAGTGACCCCTGCATATCCGTCGATGATGCGGGTCCCCTCCTCGGTGAGGGCCAGCGCGGCCCGCTCGGCGTCGGTGAACACGGTGGAGTGCCGCCAGGTGGCGACGAGGCTGAGCCGGGCCGCGTCCTCGCCGGCGGCGGCGGCGTCCTTGCTGTGGATGTCGACGCAGAAGCCGCAGCCGTTGATCTGGCTGGCTCGCAGCTGCACCAACTCCTGGGTGGATTTGGGCAGCGGCGACTCCTGGATGACCTGACTGACGGCGTAGATCCGCTTGCCGACCTTCGTGCCGAGCTCGGTGTCGAACAGGTTCATACGGGTTTCCATCGGGGCTTCCTCACTCATGGAATCGTGTGGCTGATGCCCATGAGGCGCCGGTCGCCGCGCTCCTGTGACACGGGGCGGATGTGACGTGTGCCACGGGGTGCGGCTGTCACAGAACCGGGGTCAGCAGCGTCCCGTGTACGACACGCACCACAGGTGGCGAGACGGAAGTCGGGAGCTGACGATGGTGGACAGGGATGCCGGTACCGATGCGGGGGCGGCCACGGATAGCTTCATTGCCCACCGCAATCTGCTGTTCACGGTGGCCTACGAGATGCTGGGCTCGGCGGCCGACGCCGAGGACATCCTCCAGGAGACGTGGCTGCGCTGGTCGGGCGTCGAGCACACCACAGTCCGCGACCCGCGCGCCTTCCTGGTCCGCATCACCACCCGCCAGTCCCTGACCCGCCTTCGCACACTCCGCCGCCGCAAGGAGTCCTACGTCGGCCCGTGGCTGCCCGAGCCGCTGCTCATCGCGCCCGACGTGGCCGAGGACGTCGAGCTCGCGGACAGCGTCTCCATGGCGATGCTCCTCGTACTGGAGACCCTCGCGCCGACCGAGCGTGCCGTGTTCGTGCTGCGGGACGTCTTCGACCTGGACTACGACGAGATCGCGCAGGCCGTCGACAAGACCCCGCCCGCCGTCCGCCAGATCGCGCACCGCGCCCGCGCCCACGTCGCCGCGCGCCGCCCTCGCGGGACGTCTCCCCGTCCCAGACCCGCGACGCGCTCGCCGCCTTCCAACAGGCGGTGGAAACAGGCGACTTGACCGGACTCCTCAACATGATCGCCCCGGACGTCGTCCTCCTGACGGATGGCGGCGGAGTCGTCCGGGCCGCCGTGGAACCGGTGGTGGGCGTGGCCGACGTGACCGAGGTCCTGGCCAGGCTCAGCGGCGCCCTTTTGCAACCGACCCTGGTCAACGGCCACCCGGCCCTGATCATCCGCCGCGACGGCCGGATCGACACGATCGTGGCCCTCCGTCTGGACGCCGGCCTCATCACCGGCCTTTACGCCGTCCGCAATCCCGAGAAGCTGTCACGCATGAACCGCGAGACGGCGATGGGCCGCTGACGGGGTTCGCATGGCGTGCGTCGGGGGCATTGACCACGCCGTGGAGGCCGGCGCCCGAGCTGACGGCCCGTCTCCGGGGGCAGCAGCGAGGGGGAAGGCGTGCCACAGGACATCGACTTCGACATCCGAATTCCGTCCTGGACGAGCCCGGAGCGTTCCGCGGCCCGGGAGCGCAACCTGCTGTGGGCCCGCCGCATGCGCCTTGCCCACCTGGCGCAGGAAGCGACCATCCGGTACGTCGACGTGATCTGCGCCTACCTGCGCGGCATCTACGACTGGCACCGGGTGGCAGTCCGCTACGCCTGCGAGGTCTCTGGGGAAGCTTCCCCTGACACGACGGGCTACCTCAACGTCAGCGATCTAGCAGCCGCCGTGCCGACCCGTCCCCCGGACGCCGCGCGGTGAACTCGGCTCGGACCCGGACCCACCAAGATCAAGTACTGGCGGCATTTGGCCTTACCTCGCTACCCCTACGAGAACCGCGTCAGCACCCTCACGCCGACCGAACCATGATCGTTCTCACCGATAACCGCTGTACCGCTGTTCCCCGAGGCAGGCGTTCGCCGGCGCCGCCCAAGGTGGAGTCACTTCTCACCTACCAAACGAGACCCTCCGGCTGCCAAGTGGAGCCAGAACTCACCTACAAACGGAGTCAACGAACACTTACGAAGCCACACACCTTCCGCTCCGACACCCCCAGGGAGGTACTGATCAACCGGGCACGCCCAGACGTCAGTTCATCCCGCGCATCAAAACCCGCAGACGCTCCACCTCCCGGTCCCGAGCAAAAGCCGCCGGCACCCCCTCCCCCGACAACGCCACCACCCCGCTCTCCGGCTCCGCCCCATGCACGCCCCACACCACCAGGGCGTTCCCATACCGCCGACCGCGCCTACATGGACGCCGGACCATGAGTGACCACACCCATCAGAGGTCCACCCGGCCGTGACCTCACACCCACCCAGCGAACCGTCAACCGCGCGCTCTGCGTGGCACGGGCACCGGTGGAACGCGGTGTAGCGCGACTGAAGTCCTGCCGGATCCTCCGCAGGACCCGGTGCAGCCCGAATCGAATGTCGTCAATCGCCGCAGCCGTCCTCACCCTGGAGCGGCACCACTGAAAGAGCTCAATAACCTGCGGCCGCAACGGCATGCGCCTGCCAGAGTCAAGACGCACTCACTGGCGAACAATGAGGGACAAGGAGGCACATCATGCCGGAGCCCCGATCGGCCCTTCAGGGCATGGGGACGGCCATGTGGTCGTCCGAGGACGGAACAGCCTACGAAGTCGCCCTGGAGGGCATCAACCACGTCGTCGGCGCCTACTCACGGCTGATCGCCGAGGCGGAGGCGGCTGGCGCCACGGAGCGAGTCGAGAACCTGTCCGCCGAACAGCGCCGCTGGGCCGCTCGCCGCAAGAGCATCAGCCCCGCCGACCGGACCGAGGTCGACGCGGTCACCGCCGAGTGCGCCCGGCCCCTGGCCGAGCTGCGGGGTACTGCATGACCGAGGTGGACCGCGCCCTGTCGTCCCCCGTGATAGAAGTGGAAGACCGTGCCACGCCGACGCACCCATGGCTGAGCTCGCCTGCCGTTGACCAGCTCCGCGAGCATCCCGAGGTCGTACTCGCCGAGATCCCGGGCCTGTTGGAGCGACCGGCCGAGGTTCCCGGCCCGTGACCCACGCGGCGTACGCACTCTCTGGTTACCCTGCTCGCACTGACCGCGTGCGCGGTTGTGGCGGGGGCGACCTCCGTGCCGGCGGTCAGCGAGTGGATCGCCGATGCTCCGTCCCACATCCTTCAACGCCTCGCGTTGCTCACCGGTACGTCGATGCGGCCCTACTGGTCCATGGTGGCAGCGATCAGGCGCTGCGGGTGGGGGCCGCTTTTGCTCTCGGAGTGCGGGGAGTCACCTCGCTGCCTCGCGGTGATGGCGATCGGCATGGGCTGTGCGGGCTTTGCCGCGGCTCAGCGGTCGGGTGCAGGTTGGTGGTCGGGCCGGCGCGTGAACGGCGACTCAGCGAGGTTTCCGGGTCACTTGGTTCCGGCCTGAAGGCGGAGGCCTGACAAGGTCAGGTCCAGTGCGGCGACGAACTGGTCCCTGTCGTCGTGCCCCGCGAATTCGTCGGCGATCTGGTGCACGAACGGAAAATCGACGCCGTCGAGCGACCGCCACTGCTCGACGAAGCGGTCGAGGTACGCGTCGCGGTCCATGTGGCCGTCGAGCACTTCCTTCGGGATCTCCGCGCCCAGGTCGGCGGCCGTGCCGATGACAACGCCCGTGATCGCCGACACTGCGTGGAAACGCTGCCGCGGCGTGAGGTCGAGGCGGAGGGTCTGCTGGCCGAGCTTCTCGTACAGCCGCAGCGAGTGGCCCTGCACGTCGGTGTTGCGCATGAAGTACGCCGTCAGCCAGGGCCGGTCGACGATCGCGTCGAACAGCGTGATGGCCATCGCACGGAGGTCGGCGATCGGGTCGTCGCTCTGCGGATGCCCCTCGACGAGGGCCAGGGCCTCCCCGATCGCGTGGTCGGTGGCGCGGTCGAGCAGTTCGTCCTTGCTGGAGACATACCAGTAGATGGTGCCGACGCCGGTGCCGAGACGGGCGGCGAGCGCGCGGAAGGTCAGTGCCGGTGCGCCCGCCTCGTCGAGCAGGGCCACGGCTGCGCCGAGGACAGCCTCCAGCGAGTGCGAAGCACGCTTGCGCCCACGGGGAGAGCCTTTGGAGGGGAGCGTTCGCGGGCCTGTCATGGCATCCATCCAATCACAGCTTGCCCTCGTATCGAACGTCGTTCTAGTATCGAACCACGTTCCAACATCGAACGTCGTTCGTTGCGGCGTTCAGGGAGGGGGCCGGCCATGACCGCCGTCACCGATTTCGCTCCACCTTCAAGCCGTACCTATCCGTCGCTGCGCGCGGCCTGGGTCCCCCTGGCCGCGCTCTGCCTGGCCTTCTTCGTCGAGATGGTCGACAACACGCTGCTCTCGATCGCGCTCCCCACCATCGGCCGCGACCTCGGCAGCGGCACGACCGCCCTGCAATGGGTCACCGGCGCCTACTCGCTGACCTTCGGCGGCCTCCTCCTCACGGCAGGGTCGCTCGCCGACAGGCTCGGGCGACGGCGGGTGCTGCTCGTCGGCCTCGCCGTGTTCGGGCTGCTCAGCCTCTGCGTCGTCGCCGTCGACTCCGCAGGGCAGCTCATCGCGCTGCGTGCAGGGCTCGGCATCGCCGCCGCCGCCATGGCGCCCATCACCAACTCCCTCGTCTTCCGGCTCTTCGACGACCAGGCGCTGCGCATGCGCGCGATGACCCTGATGATCGTCGTCGGCATGTCCGGCTTCGTCCTCGGCCCGCTGCTGGGCGGCACGGCCCTCGCCCATGTGCGCTGGGAATGGCTGCTTGTCGTCAACGCGCCGATCGCGCTGGTCGCGGCCATCGGCGTGCGCCTCGGGGTAGCCGCCGACCGGCCCGAGGACCTGACCAAGGACCGGCTCGACCTGCCGGGCGCCGTCCTCAGCCTCCTGACCATCGGCCTGGCCTGCTACTCCCTGACCAGCGGCGTCGAGCACGGCTGGCTCTCCTCTGCCACCCTCACGTCGGTCCTCGGCGCCGTGGCGGCCGGCGTGGCGTTCGTGTGGCACGAGCGCCGCAGCGCCGCGCCCATGCTGGACCTCAAGATCTTCTCCAGCGGCACCGTCCGCGGCGCGGCCATCGCCCAGACCGGCACGTCCATCGCGATGGCCGGCGTGATGTTCGGGCTGATCCTCCACTTCCAGTACGCCTACGGATGGAGCCCCGTGCGCGCAGGCCTCGCGAACCTGCCGATCATCGTGACCATGATCGTCGCGACGCCGCTGTCGGAATGGCTCGGCAAGCGGTTCGGGCACCGGGTCGCCTGCCTGGTCGGCGCGGCCTGTCTGGCCACTGCTCTGGCCGGCCTCGCCTGGGGCGTCGACCACGGGTACGCCGCCATCGCCGTCTCCATGGTCGTCATGACGATCGGGCTGCGCACCGTCATGACGATCTGCGCCATCGCCCTGGTCGACGCCATGCCGGCCAACCGCACGTCGATCGGCGCCGCCCTCAACGACACCGCCCAGGAGGTCGGGACCAGCGTCGGCACCGCTGTCGTCGGCACCCTGATCGCCGCACTGGTCACCACCCGACTGCCCGCGGGCGTATGGAGCGGCGACCTCGTGCAGTCCTTCTTCCGAGGCGAGCGGATCACCTACGCCGTACTCGCGGTGATCGTCGGTCTGATCGCGGCAGGCGGTGCGCTCACGCTCACCGACTCCCACTCCGTCGAAGAACCGGCCTGAACCATCGCGGGCGGGGCCGGTCGAGCAGGCCTGCGGCGGCCGGACGCCGCACTCATCCTCCCCGGCCGCATGGAGGGAACCCTGTGTGCACGTGCTTCGGCCTCTGCACCCTGACGGAGACCATCGAGGGTACGAATGTCCTCCACGACCGGATGACGGCCTCCGGCCCTGCCGGTTGGCGCAATCGCCCGCCGCGACCCGCCAATTGGGCCGTGCGCCACGACTCCTGCACACGCGCCGGCTGATCTCGGACACCGTCAGGCCCCCGGAGCGTTTCGTGCTCCGGGGCCTGACGCCTCTTCGAGTCCGTAAGGGCGCCGGCCGTGGAACTCGCGGCCGTAGGCAAGCTGGGGGCGGACTTCCCGGGCGGCGGCTTCGCAGGCGGCGCGGGCGCTGCCGCGGGCGATCAGCAGGGGGCCTGGCCCGGAGCGGAACGAACGTCTCCTGGTCGGTCTCGTCGGGTCGGGGACGTCGGCTGCAAAAGCCTGAGACGGTCTGCGGCAACCTCAACCTCCGTATCTTGGCGCCATGACCGACGAGGCAGAGCCGCGGCTCAATCTGAACCGCTGGGGCGGCACGTCCAACGCGACCCCGGAGCGCAGGGGCCCCGCCAGGACGCATGCTGGTGCGTCGATCAATCCAGGCCGCATCCGCGAGCCCGAGTCGGATTCCACGCCGAACGGCAGGACACCTCGGCTCCGGGCTGGCGCCACCTGCTGGAGCTGATCGACGAGGCCGCCGCCGACGGGCGCGAAGAGTTCCGTCCTCTGACCGAGCTCAGTCCGCAAGAGCGGCGGCAGATCATCACCCTGCCGCCGAGCATCGCCCGGCTGACAGCGGTCAGGCACCTCGTGCTCTATGGCAGCAACCTGGTCCGGATCCCAGCCGAGATCGGGGCCATGACCTGTCTGGAGGAGTTCACCCCCTACACCTCCTACCGGCTGCACTGGTTGCCCTACGAGATCACCCGATGCCGGAAGCTGACCCGCAGCACGGTGAGCACCCGCGTGTTGTTCGGCAACTACAAGCTGCGCCCCCCGTTCCCGCAGCTACAGCCTGCCCTCGACTCCGTCGCCGACCTCGATCCGGGAAACCTTGATCCTCGGCACTGGGGCGCCACCGCCATCACCGGCTGCAGCGTCTGCGACCGCGCGATCGAACAGAGCGGACTCCACCAGGTGTGGATCTCACTGCGCGTGGCCACTGACGTACTGCCCCTGCTGGTCAGCGCCTGCTCGACGGCGTGCGTCGCCGCCCTGCCCGGCGGTGCTCGCGACTACATCCCCACGCCGCACAAGGGCGGCCGAGTCGACCAGCCGGCATCCGACTGGGACTGACCTGCACAGGAGACTGAGGCGGATGTGGACGGAGCGGCTGCTTCTGCCAGACTCAGACAGGCCCCGTCAGCCACCACGTCCAAGGCCGTCCAGAGAAGCATGCTCGCCTGCATACTTCCCCGATGTGCGGCCCCCTCGACGGTGTGCCGTTGGAGGTTCTCTTTCGTGGCCTCGATGTTCCCGGCAGACGGAGCATGCTCCGCGCATCCGCGGGCGGGCGGCGGGCGTGAGCTACCTGCGCGGGCCGGGTCCCTCGGCAATCCAGCGCAATCCGACTCGTAGCGTTGTCATATGACCGACGACCTTCATGTTGTCCTTGCCCGCCTCGACGCGTGGCTGGAGGCCAACGCGCCCGCGGACCACGCCGCCCTGAACCCGCCCGCCGCGCAGGACGACATCGACGCCATCGCCGACCGCCGGTTCTCCCTGCACCCTGACCTGGTGACGTGGCTGGGACATCACGACGGGGTCACCGCCACGAAGGGCCATGGCGGTCCCGGCGTGATCCTCCCCGGAGGGTTCATCCTGCACGGCGCCGAGGGAATGCGTGCCGGTCAACGAACGATGGAAGAAGCGATCGCCGAATGGGTCGACGAAAACGAGTCGGAGGACCCCGGCCTGCGGGACATCTACGACGGGATGTACGGGTACGCGTTCCATGTCCGATGGGTTCCGCTCGCCACGGACATCACCGGGGGTGAGCTCATCCTCGACCACCGTGGTGGAGACCGGTTCGGAAACGTGCTCTACGGTCTGCACGCGGGGGACACGGAGGGTCCGGTGAAGGTCTGGGACAGCCTGTCGTGCATGTTCCAAGACCTTCTCGTCGCCCTGAGTGAGGGGACGGAGATTCGTCTGCCCGGCTATGCAGATCCGGTGACCCCGCACCTGTCCGGCACCGGCACCGATGCCTTCGTGAGGTGGGAGTAGGACAGGGCTGCGTCTGAGACATGACGCGTCGGGCGCAGTCTTGACGGGCGGTCAGGAATCACACCGTCAGCCCGAGGTCACCAACTGACCATGGCCAAGGCCGGCGAGGGACCCGGCAGCTTGAACGACTGAAGACGCCGGTCGGCGTCTTCACCCTCGGTCCGGTTGAGTACGGGCGACCGAGCCCACGTGCTCCGGGGTTCAGGCCCACTGAGATCCAGGTCTGAGCGGCTGTGGCCAGATTGATCATTGTTTGGCTCCCGTCCGGGACTGAGACTGCTGTGGGCCGAACAGTGACGCGATGACGGGGCGCTCGGTGAAACGCATTCACTTCACGGCGGAGGACTTGGTCCGGACTCGCGTGGCCAGGACGATCGGCGTGGCGGCGGAGACGTTCGACAGTGTGAAGCTGTTGACGGACCGCGACACCAGTCTCGCCTTCCGCCGCTGGCACGTATCGGTACGTGGACGGCTGGGCGAACAGGCCGGCCCGCTCGCCGCGTTGATGCCCGGACGAGGTCCGCTGCTCGACGCGATGAGCCTGATGGGAGACACGGCATCCATCGACGAGGCGGTGGACAACCTGATGGCGGCCCCCCGCGCCCTGATGCGCATCGAACTGGAGAACATCGACTTCCGCCCCGTACACCGATCCTGGGCCCGGAACCTGGTGGACGGCGACCGGGAAGCTCGCGTCCAGGTGGCCGCGGCGCTCAGGGCCTGTCACAGGATCACCGTCGCCCCCTACTGGAGCAGGGTGCGTTCCCATCTGGGCGAGGTCCGTGCCGCGTACGTGGGCACGATGGCCGACGGTGGGGTCGAGCAACTCCTCACCACACTCTGCGGTTCGTTGGTCCGCTGGCGGCCGCCGGTGCTCGAAGTGGTCCACCCGCACGACGCGGACATCCATCTGAACGGCCGGGGTCTCGTCATCGCGCCGACAGTGTTCTCCACACAGCAGGTCGAACTTCTGTTTCCGCCGATGGACCCGGCCCGGGCACCCATTCTGGCCGTCCCCACCCTCAGTGGGACCTCGCTCGACACCGCGCTGTGGGAGGGCGTCGGCGAGTCCACCGCCCCGTCGCTCGACGACCTGCTGGGGCGTACCAGGGCCGCAGTGCTGAGGGCGACCGTCGGCGGATGCGGCACTACGGAGCTGGCCCGCCGCCTGAACATCTCGCCGGCGACCGCGAGCCACCACGCGAGGGTGCTGCGCAATGCCCGCCTGGTCACCACCCGGCACGAGGGCAAGACGGTCCTCCACACCGTCACCTCACTGGGCATCGCCCTGCTGGGGCAGAGCCCCCTCGCCTGACGTGGGCCGTCAAGCTTCTGACCGACTGCATCTTGACCCCCTTGTCTCCATGCGACCGCAGTGGCGGTCCCGTCACTCCGACCGGTCCCTTCGTGTCAGAAACCGGTTCCGTCGGAGGACGACCCCCGACGTTTCGAGGACCATCGAAACGTGCCGGCCCTGGAGGTCCCCCGTGCCAGGCTGATCCCGTCAGCACGAAGACAGCCTGCGGCGACGCAGGAGACCCACCAGGGGGGAACATGCACAAGATGTTCAGTGCCGCCGCGGCGTTCGCGACCGCGGCCACCGCGGTGGTGGCGATGGGCGGGGCGGCCCAGGCCGCGCCGGCGGGCAACAGCACGGTGTACGGATGCCTCCCCGGCAACGTGTGCATCTGGCCCGAAAGCGTCTGGCCGCAGGAAAACCCGCACCCGACCAACCAGTACTCCAGCTACGGCGCCCACAACCTGAGCAACCAGTTCGGTTACCACTGGGTCCTCAACAACCAGTACGGCGGCGCCACCGCGGACCTGTGCAACAACTACGGCGGCACCAACTGCGGCGAGCACCTCGCGCAGGACGAGTGGACCTACACGTACCTCACCCCCATCAACTCCATCAAGCTCAACCGGCCGCGGTGACCCGGGCGTCCCTGGGCCGGTGACCGCCGAGGGTCTTCGCCGGCCCCCGGGCCCCCGCTGCCCCGGCACCGCCCGCGCGGCGACGCGGGGGTGATCCAGGCGAGCCCGATGCCCGGGGACGGGTACCGTCCCGCATCGACCACCAACGGTACCGCTGGTACCGTTGGTGCCATGTCGGATCCCAAGGCGATGAATCTGCGTTTCCCCGACCCCGCGCAGCGGACGGCCATCGCGGCGGCTGCCAAGCAGGCAGGGGTGAGCATGCAGGAGTACATCCTCTCGGCCGCCTACGAGCGGGCGACCGCGGTGGAGCAGCGGTTCCTGGAGGGCTTCAAGGCGTCCATGGCCCGCAGCGGCGCGGCGTTCGCGGCCGAGGCCGGCAGCCTCGACGCGAGCGCGGAGCAGCGGGAGAGCGAGCGGGAGGCGCTGCGGGAGCTTCAGCAGCGGGGGCAGGGCCACGCCGCGTGAGCGAGTACGAACTCCAGCCGCTCGACGTGACGTTCCTGCTGCACGCCGCCGAGCTGCTCGACGGCGATCCCCAGGTCGACGATCTGGGGCCGCTGTATGCGGCGGTCGCCCGGGTCAACGCGCGGGCGATGGAACGGGACATCTACGGCTCGCCCTGCCTGAAGGCCGCCGCCCTGCTGCAGACCCTGGTGAAGCTGCCGTGCCTGGAGCACTCCAACGAGGCCTTCGCCTGGCACGCGACCGAGGCGTACCTGCTCCTCAACGGGCACAGCCTCGCCTACGGGCCCAAGGAAGCCGTCGCGCTGGTGCGCGACGCGGCCACCGGAGCGCTCGGCGTCGCCCGGATCGCCCGGCAACTGCGCGACTGGGCCACCGCCTGACCCGCGGCAGCCGGACCGGTCACCGTCGCCGTGACCCTCGCCGACGACCGCGACCACGTCGTCATGGTCGGTCGTGGGCGGTCGGCACGGGCAGGTGGACCGCCCTTCGGCTCCGAGTGGCGAGCAGCTGGTGCGTACAGTGTTTCCCGCCGGGAAAGCAGCAGGTCAGCCGTGGGTGGCCGGGAGCGGTGGGCGAGGAGGGCACTGAGCAATGCCCGTGAAACTGCGTGATCATCAGGTCGAGGCCGTTGCCGCCGTCGTGCGGGGGCTCGACGTGCCGCCGGGCGGTATCCCCTCCGCTGGTCTGCGGGGGCAGGTGCACGCTGCTTGTGGGACCGGTAAGACCGTCATCGCTGCCGCGGCGGCCAGGCGGTTGGTGCCTCGCGGGCGCGTTCTTGTTCTCGTGCCCACGCTGGATCTGCTGGCGCAGACGGTGAAGGCGTGGCATGAGGTGGGGCATCGGGGGCCGGCGGTTGCCGTGTGTTCGCTCCAGGACGATCCGGAGTTGTGGAACCTGAGGGTGCGGTCCACGACGAATCCGATTCAGTTGGCGCTGTGGCACGGTTCCGGGCCGGTGACCATGTACGCGACGTATGCGTCGTTGGGTGTGCTCGCGGAGGCCTTCGAGGGAGCCTACGGGCAGCGGCTGGATCCGGTGGATCTGGTGGTGGTCGACGAGGCGCATCGGACGAGTGGGTCGATGGGCAAGGCGTGGGCGGACGTTCATGATCAGAGCGTTGTTCCGGCTGATCGACGGTTGTATCTGACGGCCACGCCGCGGATCTGGCAGGAGCGTCTGGAGCGGGAGGTTCCCGAGGGGGTTCGTGATCCGCTGCCGCGGGAGATGGCGGCCTCCATGGACGACGAGAAGGTCTTCGGGCCCGTCCTGTACAAGTTGTCGCTGGCGTCGGCGGTGTCGCGTGGGCTGCTGGCCCGGTATCAGATCATCGTCGTCGAGCTTCAGGATCCGGTGGTCACTCCGGAGCGGCTGATGAGCGAGGCCCGGCACACGGAGGAGGTCCGCGGGCAGCGGCTGGGGGCCTTGCAGGCCGCCCTGCTGCACACCATGGCGCAGCATGATCTGCAGACCTGCATCACGTTCCATCATCGGACGATGGAGGCGCAGGCCTACGCGGAGGGGCTGGAGCGCGTCTCGGCCGCCCTGTACGCGGACCGGCCCCGGGAGTATCCGGAGCGGATCTGGGCTGACTGGCTGTGTGGCGAACACGCGCCCGCGCATCGGCGGAAGGTTCTGGGCTCGTTCGGGACTACGGGGCAGCGTGCCGTGTTGTCCAACTGTCGTGTGCTCGGGGAGGGCATCGACATCAGGGCCGTCGACAGCATCGCTCTGCTGGATCCGAAGGGCGCCCCGCATGACATCGTCCAGGCCATCGGTCGGGCGCTGCGTCAGCGGCCGGGGCAGGGGAAACTCGCTTCGTTGATCGTGCCGGTGTTCCTTCGGCCTGGTGAGCGGCCGGAGGACATGTTCACCTCGGGGTCGTACCGGCCGTTGGTGAAGGTGCTGGAGGGGCTGCGGGCGCACGACGAAGAGGCCGTCGAGTTGCTGGCGATCCCGCAGGAGCCGCAGAGGGGCGTGGCGCAGCCGTCCTTGTTCATCGGTCCGCCGCCCGGGGAGGGGGAGGTCGATTCGCGTCTGCTGTTGCGGTTCGCCGCTCCCCGGGATCCGGTCATGATCGCGGACTGGGTGTCGTTCAACGTCATCGACACCGAGCGTCAGGACTGGGCGCGGGGCTGGGCGGCGTTGAAGAGGTTCGTCGAGCGTGAGCTTCACGCCCGGGTCCCTTATGGGCACAAGGAGGGCGCGTACCCGCTGGGGCAGTGGGTCGCGGAGCAGCGGCGGGCTTACGGGGCCGGTCAGTTGGGTGGTCGGCGTGTGGCGCGGCTGGAGGAGCTCGGCATGCTGTGGTCGCCTGCCGACGAGCGGTTCCAGGCGAATCTTCAGGCCGCCAAGGCGTACTACGAGCAGCACTGGACGCTGTGCGCGCCTCGTTCGGCCGTCGCGCTGGACCGGCCCGTGGGTCAGTGGTTGTCCAACTTGCGCCGTCCCGGGGCTCTGGACGGGCATCCCGAGTGGCGGGCGGCGCTGGAGGACGTGGACCCGGACTGGAATCCGGCGTGGCCGGCGGACTGGCAGCGGCATTACGCCGCGCTGCGTGAGCTCGTGCGCGACGAGGAGGGGGCGACGGAGGTTCTGCCGGGGTTCACCGTGCACGGCATGGACATCGGGCGGTGGCTGGCCCGGCAGCGCGGGCCCGAGGTGTGGGCTGCCCTGGCGGAGGGGCAGCGTGAACGGCTCGAACGGGTCGGTGTGACGCCTGCGGCTGCGTCGCAGGGGCAAGCGGCGTCTTCGAAGTCGTCGCCCGTCCCGCCCATGACCGCTTTCGAGCGGGGTCTGGCGGCCCTCATGCAGTACAAGACGCGCGAGGGGTCCGTGAAGATCCCCCGGGGCCATGTCGAGCGGCTGGACGACGGTACGGAGGTCAGGCTCGGAGTGTTCCTGTCGAACCACAAGACCCGGCGCGCGAAACTCACTGCGGACAGGCTCGCCGCGCTCGCCACGCTGGGGCTGGACTGGGCGCGGCAAGGTTAAGGAGTGGGGTAAGTTTACGGTTAAGCGGTACGGCACTAGCGGGTCCTGACGTGAAGGTGCAGGAAAATGGCATCCGAGGAAGAACTGTTCGCCTCTGTCGACGCTCTGTTGAACGAGGAGCCGCATCTCCCGCCCCCGGCAGAGCGTGCCCGGCTGCGTGAGGCCGCCGGGATCACCCAGGCCCGCCTCGCCAGCGCGCTGAAGACGACCACCCAGTCGGTGAAGAACTGGGAGAACGGGCGCAGCGAGCCGAAGTCGCCGCGTCTGGACGCCTATCAGCGGCTGCTGAACGGGTGGGCGGCGAAGTATCCGGCCTCCTCCGCAACCCTCGCGCCGGCCCCGTCCGCACCGGCCGTTCCGGTCCCCCAGTTCTCTGCGGTTCACACCGTTTCCCCGGATGCGAGCGCGTCGTCCGGCGGGAAGGCGGCAGAGGCCGCGCCCACTCCCCCCGCTTCGGCCCGTGCGGCCGCATCCGCTCCGGCACCCGCCCCGGCCCGCCCGCACACCGGCTCCTCCCCCGCACGGCGTCCGACCGTGCGACGGGCACGGGCGGCGCAGGGCGCCGTGGCCGATCCGCGGTTTCCGCACGGGCCGCTCGCCGTCCTGGACGGTGACGGCTGCGCCTACGGCGTCGACGGGCTCGTGCTGGACTGTCCCGCGACGACCGTGGTGGAGCTCGTGGAGTGGACGTTGCGCGAGTCGGGGCTCGGTGCGCCCAAGCTGAACCGGCACGGCAAGGACTCGGATCCGCTGATCGTGCTCACCGCGTCGGCCGCCGTGAAGCTCGGCCTTCCCGAGCGCCTGGAAGGGCACGAGCAGCGCCGTTCGCTGCGGTTGCCGGAGGATCACCCGGTGGTCAAGGAGGTGGCCGAGGCGAAGTGGCGGCTCACTCAGCGCGGGTTCGGTCCCTGGCCGAGGATCTACCGCAAGGTGCAGGGCCGTGAGCGGCAGTGTGTGCAGCTGGCGATCCTGTCGTGGGACGCCCTGGACGAGCGGGCCTGGCCCGGTGTCGCGGAACGGGAGCCGGCCGAGATCGCCCGCGCCCTGACCGTCTACGCCACCCGTGTCATCACGCCGCGCGGTTCCACCGCCGTCTCCGGTCTGGAGCTGATGACGGCGTTGCGGCCGCCCACGCGCGCGGTGCGCGACGAGGCGAGCGGGAACTGGGTGGGGGGCCGCAATCCCGGTTCGCTGGGGACGGAGCCGGTGGATCCCGCGCCGCCGGAGGCGACGCCCGAGCATCCCGTGGTGGTGGGCAGCGGGTGGACGGGCGGGTTCCTCGACGAGGAGGCCTATCAGTGGGTGCGGCCGGTGGAGCTGCTCGGGGACGAGGAGTGCACGCTGCCGTATGCCGTCGGTCTCGACCTCAACACCGCGTTCCTGGCCGCCGCGGCCCGGCTGGTCGTCGGTCTGTCCGCGCCCGACCATTTCCGCGCGCCGGCCTTCAATCCGAAGATCCCGGGGTCCTGGCTGGTCGATCTGTCGCACGTGGAGGTGGATCCGCGGCTGCCGTCGCCGTTCACGCCGAGCGGGGAGCGGCCCACGGGGCCCGCCTGGTACCAGACGCACACGGTGGCTTATGCGCAGGAGCTGGGTTTCAACGTCCGTCCTGTGGAGGCCTATCTGCGCCGGGAGACCGGCGCGTATCTGGACCCGTGGCACGACCGGCTGAAGACCGCCTATGTCGACACCCTCGCCGACCTCGGCGTCACGAAGGATCTGGACGACCGTGAGTTCCTCGCCGCGATGGAGCGGCACAAGGAGGTCGATCCGGCCCTCGCGGCGGTCCTCGCCGCCGTCAAGGCGACCGTGAAGGGCGGGATCGGCAAGCTGCGCGAGCGTCCGCAGGGCAGGCGGTACCAGCAGGGTGAGCGGTGGCCGGCGTTGCAGCGGCCGACCTGGCGTCCCGACATCCGCGCGGCCGTCATCAGCAAGGCGCGGGTGAACATGCACCGCAAGCTGACCAACATGGCCAAGATGACCGGCCTGTTCCCGCTCGCCGTCCTGTCCGACTGCGTCGTCTATCCGTCGCCGGGGCCGAGTCCGCTGGACTTCCTGCCCTACGCCGCTTCGGGCAAGCCGCAGCCCGGCGCGTTCCGGCTCGGTCCGTCACCCGGTCTGGCCAAGCTGGAGGGCGTCCAGTCGATGCTGTGGGCCGTCGACCTCATGGAGAAGGGCTTCAATCCGGCCCGGCACATCAAGGGCGGCGACGCCGTCCTCGACGAAGGCGAGTGACCCGTGGCAGAGATCGACGACGCCATCGACCGCGCCGACCAGGAGCACTTCACCCGCCAGCCGCCCAAGACCCTCAAGGGCCGCGTCAACTTCCTGGTCAAGCAGCTCAAGACGACCCGGGCGGTGGCGGCGGAACTCGGTGTCAGCCAGCGGTCGGTGGAGCGGTATCGCACCGGTGAGCGCAGGAATCCGCCGCAGGCGATCGCCGACCGTATCGAGGCCGCCGTGCGGCGGCGGTGGCAGCCGCAGGTGCGCAAACGCCGTCGCGAGCAGGCCGCGACCACTCGCGGGATCACCGTCGAGACCAGGGCCCGGTTCGGCTACACCGCGCCCGTGGGGACCACCGACGACGGGCGGTTCCGGCGTCTCACGGTGCATCTCCCTCCGCCCTACGCGCAGCGGCTGTTCGACGCGCGCGAGGCCGGGTCCGGCGACCGGGAGCTGCGCGCGATCATCGCCGAGGGCTTCAAGGACGTGTACTTCCAGGACGGCGGGACCCGCGCCTCCGGCCTCAGCGACGTCACCCTCAACGACATCGACTACCTCGACCTCGACTACTGACCGCAGGACGAGCCGGGGTGGTCCTCCGCTAGGTTTCGGACATGGTTGATCACCGCTCGGTCGACGTTGATGGGGTTCGGCTCGCCTATGAGGTCTCGGGTCCGCCGGAAGCTCCGCCGCTCGTCCTGTTGCACGCACTGGGCGAGGACGCTTCGGACTGGGGTGTCGTGGCGCCCGTCCTGGCCCGCAGTCGGCGGGTCCATGCCCTTGATCTTCGCGGTCATGGCCGAAGCGACTGGCCCGGGGACTACACGCTGCAGCTGATGCGGGACGACGTGCTCGGTTTTCTGGACGCCCTGGCTCTCGACCGGGTGGATCTGATGGGGCACTCGATGGGCGGGATCGTCGCCTATCTGTTCGCCGCAGAGTATCCGCGGCGTGTGGACCGGCTCGTCCTGGAGGATGTCCCGGTGCCGCGACCGCGCGAGCAGTCCGCACCGGTCAGGCCGGACGGGAAGCTGACGTTCGACTGGGAGATGGTGCTGGCCGTCAGACGGCAGATCGACACACCTGACCCGGAGTGGCTGGAGAATCTCAGCAGGATCACCGCGGAGACCCTTGCCGTGGCCGGCGGCCCGGGAAGCCATGTTCCCCAGGAGGGCATCGCCGAGGTGGCCCGACGCGTCCGTCGAGGGCGAGTCGTCACCATTGCGGCCGGGCACCTCATCCACCACACCCGGCCGACGGAGTTCGTGGAGGTGGTCATGCAGTTCTTGCAGCCGCCCGGAGACGGGCCGGCCGCACGGCCGTCGCTCCAGACGGATGACGAGATTCCTCTTCGGCCCTCGAGGTGATGATTGGCGCGCTTCGGCACACGGGACCGACGCCGCTTCGCCCGGCACATCGGCCCTGCGGTAATCCGGTTGAACAGCGGCGGGCGGCGGGGCAGGCTTGCGCGGTGATTGTCGAGCTGGCTCCCCGCTTTCTGACCTGGGACGACGTCGATCCCGCCCGGCATCGCTTCGATGGGGCGTCGGCGTCGCGGGTGGTGCGGTCGCTCGGGCCCGCACGGAGGGTTCCGAGCCGCCCCGACATCCCCTTCGGTGACCCGGCGATGAGTGACTGGAGCTGGAGCGAGGGGCGGCCCTGGGCCGAAGCCATGTCGCACGCCCTCGCCGAGCACTACGGCCGCTGGACGGTGGGCTGGCGCTGGGCGCACGACGAAGGCGACTTCGACGGAGGACCGGTCGGGAACTGGTGCTGCCCCCGGGACTCGATCACCACCCCTGAGGAGACGCTCACCCGTGTCGTCGCGGCGCTGTGCGAATGGCGCGGGTGGGTGGAGAGTCTCGCCGGGTGGTTCGAGGCGTACCCGCTGGACCTGGCCGGCATCGAGGACCAGCGGATCCTGTGGGAGCGTGCCGCCCGGAACCTGATCCTTCAGGTGAGCGACCGCACCGGCTGCGGCAGCGGTTGGCACGGACACTGCCGTCAAGTGCTCACCTGGTTCCTCAGCCGCTGGGGCGTCGCGCCCGACCGCGCGCAGGAGCTGGTCGACGAGGCGGTCGGCGGCCGGTTCGCGAGCTGGACCGGCCCCGGCATCGTGCTGGTCGACGACGTCGCGGAGCAGCTCGCCCTGTCGGTGCGGCCGGACGACGGCGCACGATCCGCCGGGCCGGCGCCGGACCACCTCGAGCGCTGGCTCGCGGTGCGCGGCACCGTGCCGTGGCCGACGGCTTCGGAAAGCGGAGGGGACGAGCCGGTGGTCCCGTCGTGCGACGGCGCGGCGGAGGACATACGGGCCTTCGACGGCGCCTTGGACCCCGCCCGCGCCCGAGGCCTGCTGACCGCCCTGGAGCTGTTGCGGGCCGACGCGGCGTGCGGCTCCCCTCTCGACTTCGCGCTGCTCCAGCGCTGGCAGCAGCATGTGCTGGGCACACCGCGGCCGCCGTCGTTCCGCGACCTGCCGGCCTTCGCCAAGGGGGGCCGGGAACGCTACGGAATCGGCCCGGACACCAGGGCCCGCCTCGACGCCTGCCTGGCCGAGAGCGCGCGAAGCGCCGAGCGGCCTCTTTCCCTGTCCGCCCGGGCCGCGCGTGCCTGTCTCGACGTGTGCTTCTTCCATCCCTTCGACGACGGCAACGCCCGGTCCGCGTTCCTCACCCTCGTCTTCGTCCTCGCCCGCGAGGGCGTCGCGCTGGACGGGGTCGGCCTGCTGCGTCGCGTCAGCTTCCAGGCCGACGAGCCGCAGGACGCACTGATCCTCACGCGCTACGTCGAGAGCCACCTCGCGGAGACCCGGCGCAAGGTCGCGGCGCAGGACCACGACCACAAACGGTGACGGCCCTGCCTTGCGGGCCTTACGGCCACGGGCAGGTCGCCGGCCCCTGACGGAACCGGCTGGGTCGCCCTCGGCAGGCAGAACGCCTACAGCAGCGTCGGCATCAGCGTCTACGCCATCTGCGCCAACTGAACGTCCCCCGCAGTCAGTCGCTTCACCGCCCCGCCGCCGGAGGTCCGGCGGCGGGGCGCGCGCGTCCCCGGGGAGCAACTCCCCCGATGCGGGAGCGGCCGCGGCCGTCTCGTGCGGTCGGCGAGCGGGGTTCGAGGGGCTCACGAGCGGACCTCGACCCGAGTTCCAGCGGGGCGATCGAGGATGCGGCCAGGCGGGGAGGCCACAAGCCTCCGTTCGGCGTTCGGCGTGAGGAGTGCGTATGCGCAACCTGGACCGTGGGCCGCGTCGTCGGCGTCCCGAGCTGGAGCGGGCCGAGGGCGCGCCCCTCGCCGCCGACGCCGTGACGGGCGGGGCCTCCGCCGCCGTCCACGTGACCGGTGCCGTGGTGGTCGAGGGAGGGCGGCTCTGATGCGCCGCGTCGCGGTCGTCGGGGCGGGTGCGGCGGGATCGCTGACGGCGGCGCAGCTGCTGCGGCAGGCCGCCCGGCGCGGGCGGGCGGTGGAGGTGTGGCTGGTCGATCCGGGGAGCGGGACCGGGCCGGGCGTCGCCTACGGCACGTCCGATCCGCGCCATCTCCTCAACGTGCCCGCCGCCCGCATGAGCGCCTTCCCCGACGACCCCGGGCATTTCCTGTGCTGGCTGCGGGAACGCGACCCGCTGGCCGCGCCCGGTGACTTCGTCCCGCGCCGGGTGTACGGGCAGTACCTGAGCGATGTCGTCGAGCGCGCCGTGCACGCCTGCGGGCGCGGGCGGCTGCACCGGGTGCGGGACCGTGTCGTCGCCGTCCGCGAGCAGAGGTCGGGGCCGGCTCTGCGGCTCGCCGGCGGTGGCGAGCTGCGGGTGGACGCGGCCGTGCTGGCGCTGGGCGGTCTCGCCACGGCACGCGACTGGGCGGGTCCCGAACTCCGGGCCTCGGGGCGGTTCGTGGCCGATCCGTGGGCTCCGGGCGCGCTCGACGGCCTCGCCGGGGAGGGGGACGTCCTCCTCGTCGGCACCGGTCTGACCATGGTCGACCTGGCCGCCACGCTGGCCCGTCCGGACCGTGTGCTGCACGCGGTGTCGCGGCACGGGCTCCTTCCGCACGAGCACCTGCCCGCCGCCGCCCCGCCGGTCGAGCCGCCGGACCTGGACGGTTCGCGCGGTCTCGACGCGCTGCGCCGCGGCGTCCTGCGGCATCTGTCCGCCACCCGCCGGGCCTGCGGGGACTGGCGGCCCGCCCTGGACGGACTGCGCCCGCTGACGGCCGCGTTGTGGCAGCAGCTGCCGGTGGCCGACCGGGTCCGGTTCCTCGACGAGGACCTGCGGACCTGGGAGGTGCACCGCCACCGGATGGCTCCCGCGACGGCGGCCGCGCTGCGCGGGCTGCTGACGGCGGGCCGGCTGCGGATCGGCGCCGGTGAGGTGGTGCGTGCCGTGCCGGTGGACGACGCGGTGGAGGTGGCCCTCGGCGACGGCACCCGGCTGCGGGTCGGTGCGGTGGTCAACTGCACCGGGGCCCGGCCGGGTTCGCACGGCACGGCGGATCCTCTGGTGCGCTGCCTGCTGGAGCGCGGGTACGGGCGGACCGGTCCCGCCGGTCTGGGGCTCGACACCGCCGCCGACGGACGTCTGGCGCCCGCGGCCGGCGTCCCGGCCGCGCGGCTGTGGACGCTGGGCGCGGCGCGCCGCGGGAACCTGCTGGAGACCACCGCGATGCCGGAGATCCGTGCGCAGGCCGCCGAGGTCGCGGGCACCGTGCTGGACGCGCTCACCGACCGCCGTGCCCCCGCCCCGACCGACCGGTACGGGCTGCGCCTGAGCACGTCACGGGAGGCGGCGGAGCTGTACGACCGGGCGCTGGGACGGATCCTGGCGGGCAGTCTGGGCGCCGAGGCGCTGCTGGCCGAGGCCGTCCGCGTCGACCCGGGCTTCGCCGTCGCCCACGCGACGCTGGCGCTGCTCGACCACGCGTGCGGGAGCGCCGAGGAGACGCCCGCGGCGCTCGCGTCCGCCCGCCGGGCCGCGGCCGTGCGGGCGGACGAGCGCGAACGCGGCCTGGTCGCCGCCGTGGACGCCTGCCTGACCGGTACCGAGGAGCGGGGCAAGGCGGCCCTGCTGGGCCATGTAGCCGGGCATCCGCGGGACGCGCTGGCCGTGAGCGCGGCCGTGCCGACCGTCTCCTTCAACGGGGTGACCGGCGCCGAGGAGGCCTGGGCGCTGGTCGAGGGCCTGTCGGGGACGTACGGCGACGACTGGTGGTACCTCGGCCAGCTCGCCTTCGTCCGGCAGGAGCAGGAACGCTGGGAGGAGGCCGAGGCCCTGGCCTCACGGGCGCTCGCCGTGCAGCCCCGCGCCGGTCACGCCGTCCACGCGCGGGCGCACGTGTACTACGAGACCGGTGAGCACCGGGCTGGTCTGTCCTGGCTGGACGAGTGGCTGGGCCGGTACGGGGAGGGGGCGGCCCACCGTTCCCACGTCGCCTGGCACGTGGCCCTGCACGAGTTGTCGCTCGACGACCGTCCCGCGCTGCTGCGCCGCTACCGGTGCGAGCTGACCGCCTCCCGGGTGAGCGGAGGGCGGCTGCTGGTCGACTCCGCCTCGCTGCTGTGGCGGGCGCGCATGACGGACAGCTGGAGCGGCGGGCTGCCGGTGGCCGAGCTGCTGGAGGCGGCTCCACGGCACTGGCTCGACGCGCCGGCGACGGGCTTCGCCGCCCTGCACAGTGCGGTGGCCTTCGCCGCGGCCGGGGACCTCGACGCGCTGGGGCGGCTGCGCGCCCACGCGCTGGCCCACCATCAGCGGGTGTTCGCGCGGGTGATCGCCCCGCTGTGCGACGCGCTGGCGGACGTGGTCCGGGAGGACTGGCTTCCGGCGGTACGGCGGCTTGCGCCGCTGCTGCCCCTGGTCGCGCGGACAGGCGCGAGCAAGGCCCAGCAGGAGGTGGTGGAGGAGACGCTGCTGCACGCCCTGGTCGCGGGGGGCGAGTGCGACCGGGCGGCACGGCTGCTCGCCGCCCGCCTCGACCGCCGTGCGTCGCCCCTCGACCGGCGGCGGCTGGAGTCGGCGCGGGGGCGGAGCAGGGCGCTGAGTGGAGGGCTGGTGGGGAGCTGAGTGAAGGGCTCAGTGAGGGGCTCAGTGAGGGGCTAAGTGAGGGGCTAAGTACTTTGTCCGCGCGCGCGTCCGTCGTTCGGCCGGGGCGGCCGTGGCGGCCGTGGCGGCTGGGACGTCTTCGGGCGGTGGCTGCGTGGTGGACGGCGGGCTTCGTGGGCGTTCAACTGCGGCGGTCCGTACGGGTTGTGGCCGGGCCGCCGCAGCGACGGTGGTGGGGTTTCGCCGCCGCCGGCGCGCCGGCGGTCGGCCGGGTCCGGTCACCAGGTGGCGCCGGCGGGCTCCTCGATCGTGGCGTTGATGCGGTTGAAGAAGTTGGTGAGGCTGATCATCAGGATGAGCGCGGAGAGCTGCTCCTCGTCGAAGTGGTCGGCGGCCTCGTTCCACACCTCGTCGGGGACGGCCTTGCCGCTGCGGTCGGCGATCCGGGTGGCGGCCTCGGTCAGGGCCAGGGCCGCACGCTCCTCGTCGGTGAAGAAGGGCGCCTCGCGCCAGGCGGCCACGGCGTGCAGGCGTTCGTCGCTCTCGCCGTGCTTCTTCGCGCCCGTCACGCCGGCGAACACGCAGGCGCTGCACCCGTTGATCTGGCTGGCCCGCAGGTGGACCAGCTCCAGGATCTGCGGGGCGACGCCGCCTTGGTACATGGCCTTGTAGATGCCCTGGATGCCCTTCATGGCGTCCGGCAGGACCATGGCGGGGTTCTTCATCCGGGCGGTGGTGGCGGCCTTGTTCATCTGATGCCCTCCGGGTGATCCGTTAGCGTCTGTCACTGGACCGACGGATCCGGACGCGGGGGTGTGACAGGTGAGCGCGAACTTGTTTCTGGCGGACCGTTTCGAGGCGGAGCGGCCCGGGCTGCGGGCGGTGGCCTACCGGATGCTGGGCTCGCTCGCCGAGGCGGAGGACGCCGTCCAGGAGGCGTGGCTGAGGCTGAGCCGCGCCGATGCCGGCGAGGTGCGCAACCTGGGGGCCTGGCTCACCACGGTCGTGGGCCGGATATGCCTGGACATGCTGCGTTCGCGGGCGTCGCGGCGCGAGGATCCGCTGCCGGAGCGGGACGGTCCGGTCCGGCTTCCCGACCCGGTGGTCACCGCGGCGTCCGGCGTCGACCCCGAGCAGGAGATCCTCGTCGCGGACTCGGTGGGCATCGCGCTCATGATCGTTCTGGAGGCGCTCTCGCCGGACGAGCGCCTCGCCTTCGTCCTGCACGACATGTTCGACGTGCCCTTCGACGCCATCGCCCCCGTCCTCGGCCGGACGACCGTCTCCACCCGGCAGCTCGCCAGCCGCGCCCGCCGGCGCGTGCAGGGCGCGGCCCCGGCGGCCGACACGGACGTCGCCTGCAAGCGCGATGTCGTGGACGCGTTCCTGACCGCCTCCCGCGGCGGCGACTTCGAGGCGCTGCTGGCGGTGCTCGCGCCGGACGTGGTCGCGCGCTCCGACGGCGGCGCGCTCGTGCCGAGCGTTCTGCGGCGCGGGGCGGCCGACGTGGCGTCCCAGGCGGTCGCCTTCGCCCGCTTCGCGGCCGACGCCCGGCACGTCCTGGTCAACGGCGCGCCGGGCGTCGTCTCGTTTCGCGGGGGCCGGCCGCTGTCGGTCATGTCGTTCACCATCCGGGGCGGCCGTATCGCCGGGCTGGACGTCCTCAGCGATCCCGACCGTCTGAACTCGCTCGGTCTGACCGCCTGACCGTCCGACCGTCTGACCGTTCGACTGCCTGACCGTTCGACTGCCTGACCGCCCGACCGCCGACCGCCCGACCGCCCGACCGCCCGACCGCCCGCTCGCTCGCCCGACCGACCGAGCCCGGGTCTCGCACCGGCTCAGATGTCCACCGTCGGGGAGTCGTCGCCGGTCGGGGTCATCGCCGTGAGCAGGCGTCGGTCCAGCATGGTGCCGACCGAGGTGTCGCCGGCCGGGTCCAGTCCGGCGTCCTGGCAGGCGGCGCTGACGAGGTAGCGGCCGAGCACGGGGTGGGTGGCGAACGCCCACTCGTCGCCGAGGGCGGCCGCGCCGTCGGGGGTGCGCAGTCCGCCGAGGGCGAGGTCGAAGCCGAACTCGGTGAACGGCAGCCTCATGCCCTGGCCGAGGGCCTTGGTGTAGGCCTCCTTCAGCGTCCACAGACGCAGCAGGCACGCCGCCCGCCGGTCCGCGGGCAGCGCGTCGAGTTCCGTCCTCTCGGCCGGGGTGCACATCCGGCGCCGCATCAGGTCGACGTCGAAGCGCCGGTCCGCGCGCTCGGCGTCCAGGCCCATCCGGCCCATCCTGCTGATGCCCACGGCCATCAGCTCGCCGGTGTGCGTCAGACCCACCTCCACCTGGTCGAGTCCGCGCAGGTACGGGCGGCCGCCGAGCCGGTAGGCGATGTCGATGTCCTCGGGGCCGATGCCGAGCGCGGCCGCCGCCGTGTACTTGATGAGCAGCCGGGAGGCGGCGAACCGGCTGCGGACCGCGGGATCCTGGGTGCCGGTGTAGCGGTTCCAGTCGCGGCCGAGCAGCGGCTTCAGACGGGGTGTGGTGAGCACCGCGGGCAGCCATTCGGTCCAGGTCGCGTACGCGACCGTGGCGCCGCGGTCCAGGAGGTTCTCCCTGACGCCCAGCCAGGAGCTGTCGGGGCGCGGGATGTGCACGGGCGGTGCGACGGCGCAGCCGCGCGCGGTGGCGACGACGCCGAGGGCGCTCATGCCCTCCAGGGCGGCGAGGACGCCGACGGTGTCGCGGGCGTCGATGTCGTCCGTGGCGCGCCCGCCGGCGCCGGCCCCGTCCGTGAACTCACCGGGGTGCGGGTGCATGGCGTTCGCCTCCTTCCGTGGTCCTTCCCGCCGGGCGCTCTCCCGGGGCTGCCGGGTCGCCCCCTGCGGTGCCGAATCGTTTCTGTCCAGGTGGGGTCTCACGCGAGCCGCATTCCGTACAGGTCGAAGCTGCGCCCGCGCCGGTACCGGTCCACGAGGCCGGCGGCGAGATCCTGGGTGACGCCGTCCGGCGGCTCGGGCACCTCCAGGCCCAGGCGGCGGCCGAACCGGGTCAGGGCCAGCAGCGCCCAGTCGGGTTCGGCGAGCAGGGAGCCCTCCGGGGTGTCGCGGGCCGCGTTCTCGCAGACGGCGAGACAGGCGGCGGCGGCGAGCAGCAGGCAGTACCGGTCGACGAGCACGTACGCGGCCGGGGCGAGTCCCCCGGCGCCGGCGCGTCCGGAGAGCGTGGCGCACCGGTCGGCGAGGCTGCGCACCTCGGCGGCGAAAGCGCGGGCCAGGTCGGCGAGCGCCGCCCACCGGGGCCCGCGGTCCCGCCCGCCGTCGAGCCGGTCGGCGGCGCCGAGCAGCACGGCGAGCAGCCCGTCGCAGCCGCTCTGCGGGTCGCGGGGCTCGGCGTCGAGCCTCGGGAAGTCGAGTGCGGCGCTGGGGCCGCCCGGTGTGAACAGCGCGGCGGGGGCCTCGTGGCCGGTCTCGTCGCGCCAGGCCGCGTGGGCCAGGGTGCGCAGATGGGGGACGAGCACGGCCTGGGTGTCGGCGGTCCCGGCGTGTCCGAGCCCGGCCACCGGCAGGTCGCGCACGAGCTTCTGGAAGCCGCCGTACTCGGGGGAGCGGTCGTAGCCGCGCGCGCCGAGCACCGCGGCCAGCTCGTCGAGGTCCTCGTGCAGCAGCGCGGACACGGCGTACTTGACGGCCGCCGAGGGGACCAGGGCGTGCTCGGGGGCCAGGTCGAGCAGCCGCATCCCGGCGACGGCGAGGCTGTCGCACGCGAGCAGGTCGGCGAAGACCCCGGCCAGCACCCGGCCGCGGCGCCCGCGCAGCACCAGCCCGCGGCGGGATTCGCTCAGGGCCCGCACGGCGTAGCGCAGCGCGCTGTCCATCCCGCCGACCAGGGCCCCGCCGGACACGACGGCCCGGCTGACCTGGAAGGTGCGCAGCGCCAGGTAGATGCCCTCGCCGAGGTCGCCGACCAGGGCGTCGGCGGGCACGGGGCAGTGCTCGAGGTCCAGTCCGGCGTAGTGGGCGCCGCGCATGCCGTGGGTGCGGGTGCGCGGCAGCCGGTGCACGGCGTGCGCCGGGAGCCGGTCGGTCTCCAGCAGGAACACGGAGTGGCTGTCCGGGCCGTCGCCGGGGGCGGTGCGCACGTAGGCGACGAAGGCGTCGGCCCGGTCGGCGTTGATGACGACCTCCTTGCGGCCGTCCACGACGAAGCCGCCGCCCGGCGCGGGGCGCGCGCTGTACTCGCCGCGCAGGATCGCGTTGGCGTGCGCGAACTCGCGGTGCAGGATGGTGATGCGGCCACCGTCGAGCAGCCGCCGCGCGGTGTCCCGCCGCTGCCGCCCGTCGCCGGCCGTCCACACCACGGACGCGGCGAACAGCGCGGTCGTCCCGGCGCCGAAGCCGAGCGCCACGTCCCGCCGGAACACCGGCCGCATCACCTGCGCGAGGCCCTCGACGCCGGCGAGCCGTCCGCCGAGCGCCCGCGGCACGAACTCCGCGGCCAGGCCGAAGCGGTCGAGCAGGTCCTCGGTGGCCGCGGGCGCCTCGCGCCGCTCGTCGGCGGCGAGCAGCGCCCGCTGTCCGTGCGGGTTGTCGTCGGCGAACGGGTCGCCGAGCAGGTCCTCGACGTACCGGGCCCGTGCGGCGCCGTCACCGGGAACCGCGCGGTGGCGGGGGACGGCGGGCCGCACCGCGGCCCCGGGCGCCTCCGCGCCCGCGATCAGGTTGTCATTCACGTGGGACCTCCAACATCGGCCCGTCCGGCCAGTGGTGGACGGACGGACGGACCGTTCAACGCGGTGAACGCGGTGAGCACGATGCGCGTGGTGAGCAGGATGCGCGTGGTGAGCGCGGCGGCGGCCGGAAGGCCGCGCGGCTCAGGCGCGGCCGGCAAGTGCGCTCTCGGCGTGCTCCCCGGCCATCCGCAGCGCGGCGACGCTCTCCCGGCCGAGCCGCGCGCGCAGCGCCTCCCGCGCGACGCGCAGCGCCTCGGCCCCCTCGCCGTACCGCTCCCGCACCCCGTCCTCGTCCAGCACGGCGTGGTGCCGCGCGACGACGGTGACGCCCGCGCCCCCGACGTCGGGCTCGACCGACCACTCCCCGGTGTGCGCGGCGAGCAGAGCGGGCTGCTCGGTGTCCCGGATGTCCTTGTAGACGATGCGTCCGGCATGCGGGAAGCCGATCCGCACCGACTCGGTGGTGCGCGTCGTGCCGTCGGCCCCGGCCAGCTCCACGGTCATCAGCTGTACGCCGGGGCCGCGTTCGGAGATGCCGATCCTCGTGGCGCCGGGCACGGCGTCGCCGCGGTCGCCGAAGCGGTGCAGGAACTCGTAGACCGGCTCGACGGGCGCGTCGATGCGCACCGACTCCTCGAACGACAGGACGAGTCCGTCCAGGCGTCGCCAGCGTTCGGCGAGCTGCCGCAGGTTGTCGAGCGCGGCGCGCGTGTTCTCGGCGGTGGCCCGCTTGACCCAGTCGACGTCCGCGCGCGAGTTGTCGGCGACCGCGAAGTCGTTGCGCAGGGTGACGAGAGACTGCTCGGGGCCCCGCGGCTCGACCGTCCAGCTGCCGCCCATGGACGTCACCGGACGGGGCAGCACCTCCTGGCGGAAGTCGACGCGGTGCGCCACCGGGTCCAGGACGCGCCGCGTGGTCCAGGACCTGATCTCGCCGTTGGCGGTGACCCACATCCGCAGCCGCTCCGACTCCCCGTCGAACTCCAGCTGTTCGACGTGGACCGTGGGCGGCAGGAAGACCGGCCAGCGCAGGGCGTCCGCGATCAGGCCGTAGAGCACGCCGGCCGGGGCGTCCACCTTCGTGTGCTGGGCCGTACGGTGCACAGGCGCGAGGTACATCGGCCACACCCCTCTCGTCTCGGACGTCCGAAAAGCCCGTGGGCCAGGGGCCGCCGTGACCGGCCCGGCCCGTACAGGCTCGCCATGGACTGTGTCCTGATCGGGTGGAGAACACCTCGGAGGCCGCTCGATCCCGGCTCGAATCGCCAGCACGCGCGTCGCCGCCGCCCTCGCGCCGCCCTCCGCTCGACGCCGGCTCGACCCGCGCCCGACCACGACGACCGACCCTCCGCGGCCCCGCACGACGACTTCCTCTCCGCCGTCCCACGCGACGACCGGCCACGGACGACCGGCCACGGACGACCGACTCTCCGCGGCCCCGCCCCCGCCCCCGCCCCCGCTCCCCGGGCACACGAAAGCCGACCGGACGAGGCTTCCGGTCGGCTGGGCGTCTCGACGGCGCCGGCAGGCGGGTGTGCGGGGTGTGCGGGCGAGCTGTCCGGGGCGGGGGCAGCTGTGTGCGGGCGGGCGATCTGGGCGGGGGCGGTCCGGCGCTTCTCGTGGATCCGCCGGGGCCCGTGCCGGGCTCGAGACGATGTCAGGCGGTTCACGAGCGCACGGGCCCAGCCTGACGGGCGGGAACGGCGGTCCGCTGCCCGAAGGAGTCCTGATGGCGTTTTCCGGTGCCCGGCGCGTGCGACAGGCCGCCCGTGCCCTGGCGGCCTGCTTCTGGGAGTGCCTGGTGGCCGCCGGCGCCGCCTACGTGGCGGGCGAGGCGGCCCGGGACGGCGCCGCCGGGCTGCTGCACGAGCCCCCGCCCGGCCACCCGGAGCGTCTGCGCCCCGATGTCCCCCTGACATCGCTGGAACGGGCCCTGCTGCGGGAGTTGGACCTCGCGGACTGACCTGCCCGGCGTCGGCGCCGCGCCGTCAGGCCGCGTACAGGTCGAACGTGGAGGTGCGCCGGGGACCGGACATCACGTCCAGCTGGGGGTCGACGGCGAGCATCGCCTGGTGCAGCCGCTGCAACTGCGGCGACGGCTCCACGCCCAGCTCCTCGACCAGACGGCGGCGCAGCCGGTGGTAGACGTCCAGCGCGGCGGCCTGCCGGCCGGAGCGGTACAGCGCCACCATCGCCTGCGAGTGCAGTCCCTCGTGCTCGGGGTGACGGGCGGTCAGGTCCATCAGCTCGGCGGTGACCTCGGTGTGCCGGCCGAGCCGCAGGTCGGCGTCGATGCGGCGCTCCCGGGTGACGAGCCGGCTCTCCTCCAGCCGCATCGCCTCGATCTCCAGCACCGGCCCGACGCGTACGTCGACCAGGGCGGGCCCCTGCCACAGGTCCAGCGCCTGGCGGTAGGTGCGCGCCGCCGACTCGTCGTCGCCCTTCTCGAAGGCCTGCTGGCCCTCCGTGACGAGGCGTTCGTAGGCGTGGACGTCGACCGCGTCGGCCGGTATCTGGAGCAGGTAGCCGCCGTGCCGGGTGGCGAGCACGTCCTTGGCGGTGCCGGGGGCTTCGGGTCCCATGGCGGTGCCGAGGCGGCGGCGCAGCTGGAGTATGTAGGTCTGGAGGGTGGTGAGCGCGCTCTGGGGGAGGTCGGGGCCCCAGATCTCCTCCATGAGCGTGGGGACGGGCATGACCCGGCCCGGGTAGAGGGCGAGCAGGGCCAGGATCTGACGCGGCTTCCCGGCCGTCGGGACGATCGACATCCCGTTGACGTCGGCACTCAGTGGACCAAGAACACAAATCTTCATGGTTTCCTCCCCGTACCTCGACGGCTGTGTCGGTTTCCGATCCGGTGTGCGAATCGGTGCCCGAGGTTCGTCGATATTGCGCCACGCGGGGGCCTGTCGCCCTTTCCCGCGACGCGGATACGAGGCGCGCCGTATCCCGCCGCGATCCGGCCCTCGGATATCGTCGAGGAATCATCGAGTGACCTTCTTGCGGTCCCCTTCTGCCGGGCGGCGCCGACATTTCCCTGATACGGCCCTGACCGCCGGGAAAAAAGGTAACGGACCGTCTTATGCCAAGCGGAATCCCGCTGTCGGCTTTTCGCGCCATGGAACGCGTCGCCGCCCGGCACCGGCGTGACGTCCCGCCCGCGCCGGCCGCTGCCGCCGCCGGTGACCGCGCGCACCGCCTGCGCCTGACCCGACCTCGACGGAACCCGGAAATCCGCTGGAGGGACGTCGGTCTTTTCGCCGCCGTCCGCGTATCGGGTCTGGAGAGTCTGTGGTCCGATGGGGGCCGGGAGATTCATCCGGGGATCCGCACCACGCGTCATTTCCCTTTTCCGGCCGGTCGGAACGGATCACCGGACGGGGCCCGCCATGGAATGCGAATCCGCCAGGGAATGCGATGCGCACGTCCCGCAGGGCCTTCCACGGGCTCATCGACGAGGTGTCGGGCGGGCATCCGCCCCGAACTGCTGCGCCGGGCGCTGTCGTCGTGGCGGGGGGCGGCCCTGGCGGGCAGCGTGTGCACGAGCGTCTGCGCGTCTGCGCGTCTGCGCGGCCGAGGCGGCCCTGCCGGCGGAGAGTCGCCTGGCGGTGCTGGAGGCGCTGCACGACGGCCGCCTGCGGCGTCACGTGGAGCGCCTCACCTCGGAACACGAGGCCCTGATCCGCCGTTGCGACCGGCTGGCGGCCGGCTGGCGGCCCTGGCGGTCCTGGCGGTCCTGGCGGCCCTGCTGGAGCAGCCGGCGCCGGCGGCGACTGCGCGGGCCCGGTGACCGGCGACTGCGCGGGCCCGGTGACCGGTGGCTGCGCGGGCCCGGTGACCGGTGGCTGCGCGGACCCGGTGACCGGTGGCTGCGCGGGCCCGTTGACCGGTGGCTGCGCGGGCCCGTTGACCGGTGGCTGCGCGGGCCCGTTGACCGGTGGCTGCGCGGGCCCGGTGGTCCCGGCCGTTCGGGTCCCGGCCGTTCGGCGCGGGGCGGCCCGGCCGGGCGGGCGGGACGTGGTCGGGCGGGACGCGGTCAGCCCACGCGGACCATGGGCTGCCCGAGGATCTCCGGGTCGCGCGCCGGAACGGTCTCCGGGGTGGCCATCAGGATGGAGCGCTGGAGGCGGCTGAGCGTCGCCGACGGCTCCAGGCCCAGCTCGCGCACGAGCGTGGTGCGCAGCCGCTGGTAGACGTTGAGCGCGTCGCCCCGCCGCCCGGACCGGTGCAGGGCCACCATGAACTGGCCGTGCAGGCTCTCGTGCATGCGGTGCCGGTTGACCAGGACGGTCAGCTCGGACAGCAGCTCGCGGTGGCGTCCGCGGCGCAGGTCGGCCTCGATGCGCTGGTCCAGGGCGCACAGCCGGGCCTCGTCCAGGCGCTTGACCTCCAGGCCGATCCGGCTGCCGGCGGTGACGTCGGCGAGCGCGGGGCCGGTCCACAGCGCCAGCGCCTCGCGCAGCCGCCGGGCCGCGCCGGAGAAGTCGTCGGCGTCCATGGCCCGGTAGCCCGCCCCGGCCTGCTTCTCGAACTCGCGGAAGTCGATCCGGCCGCCGCGGGTGTTCAGACGGTAGCCGCCCGGGAGGGTGACCAGGATGTCCTTGGCGGTGACGCCCTGCTCGCCCGACTGGGCCAGCGCCTCGCCGATCAGCTCCCGCAGTTGCAGCACGTACGTCTGCAACGTGGTACGGGCGCTGCGCGGCGGTTCGTCGTCCCACAGCTCCTCGATCAGGGAGGAGACCTGGACCACGCGGTCCGCGTGCAGTGCGAGCAGGGCCAGCACCTGCCGCGGCTTGGGAGCCGTCGGTGTGACGGAGATGCCGTGCTCGCGTACCGACAGCGCGCCCAAAACCTCGATGTCCACTGTCTCCCCCTTCGTCCGGTGCCGGTTGCGTACGGATCCATGCCATGGGGACCGCCGCTTGGAAGCTTGGACGGGGTCCCACGGCTCTTGCTTGAGCACGAGTAAAAAACAGCATAGTCGGTTTGTCAATGAGAAGTGAAGATGTCCGCGCTCGCGCGCCAGGCCGGCCGACCGCTCTCGGGCGCTCTCTCCGGGCCGGCTCTCCAGGCCTTCGTGGAGCGGCAGTTGGGCATCGGGCGCGGGGGCCGGGCGCGGGGCGTCGGGGCGTCCTCGTCCGCATCCTCGTCTTCGTGGTCGTCCTCGTGGTCGTCCTCGTGGGCGACTGGCGGATATATATCGGTGATCGATATATTCTCTTCGTATGACGAGACGGAACCCGCCCCTGACGGAACCGCAGTACTTCATCCTTGCCGCGCTCATGGACGGTCCGCTGCACGGTTACGGCATCATCAAGGCCGCGGAGCAGGCCACCGACGGGCGGCTCCGGATCGCTGTCGCCACGCTCTACGGCGCGCTGGAGCGGATGGAGCGGGGCGGGCTGGTGGCCGCCGGCCAGGAGGAGGTCGTGGACGGGCGGGCGCGGCGCTACTACCGGCTCACCGAGGACGGCACCGAGGCGCTCGGCCGGGAGGCGCTGCGGATGCAGCAGGCGGCGGCCGTCGTCATCGGACGTGCGCGGGATGCCGGAGCGGCCCCGGCATGAACCGTCTGCTGCTCGCCGCCTATCCCAGGTCCTACCGTTCCCGTCAGGGCGCGGAGTTGCTGGCCTGTCTGGCCGAGGCGTATCCGGGCCGTTCGTGGCCCCCGCCGCGGGAAGTCGCCGCCTTGGTGCGCTCCGGAATAGGGGCCCGCGCCCGTGCCACCGTCGACGACACCACGCGGCCGTGGTGGCTGGACGGCATCCATCTGGCCGCCCTGGCCCTCGCCGCGCTGGCGCTGGTTCCGTACTTGCAGGACGTGTGGCACTGGGCCCTGCGCATCGACCCCGCAGAGCAGGCCATCGCCTTCCGCTTCTCCGGCTGGTACCCGTGGGCCGCAGGTCCCACGCGGGTGCGGCTGCTGCCCTACGGGCTGCTGCCGCTGGGCTGCCTGGTCGCCCTGCTGCGGGGCAGGGCGTGGGTCGCGCTGCCGGCCGCGGCGGCCATGATCTGGGCCGGCGCCACGACCCACGGCCGCACCCTCTTCGGCAGTGAGGGCAAGGCGGGCCTGAGTTACTACGGGCTGGGCGCCCCGCTGACCGCCCGCGACCTGGCGCTGTCGGGGGCGCTGTGCGCCGTGTGCGCCGTGCTGGCGCTCTGCCGGCCCGGCCGTCTGCGACGCCGCTCGTACGGCTGGCTGGTCCCCGTCGTGCTCGCCATGTTCGTGGCCGGGGGCCTGCACGTCATCTCCGTCAGTCCGGCCTTCCAGCGCGGTCTGTTCGTGCTCGAGGTCGTCGCGCTGCTCGGCGCGTGGGCGGCGACGGCGGCCACGGGCGACCACCGGTGGCTGATCCCCGTCGCGGCGGTCGCGAGCGTCCGCACGCAGGCGATCGTCGTCCGGCCGGACGCGTTCATGCAGTCCCTTCCGGACCTGGTCGTTCTCCTCCTCCTGATCGCGCCCCTCCCCGCCCTGGCGATCACCGCCCAGCGCCGGCAGGGGCAGGCACTCCCCGAATAGGAGCGGGCCCCGGCGGGCCGCCGGGGCCCGCCGGCCCACGCGGCGCCGCCGAACGTGCCCCAAGACGTGCCCTGACCGTGCCACGAGACGTGCCCTGACCTGACTCCCTTCGACGGAAGAACCACAGCGATGACTCAGCACGATTCCCCGACCCTGCCCGCGCACCGTCCGGGAGCCCCGGGGCAGGCCCCCGAAGCCCACGACGCCCCCGGCCCGTCGCGTGCGGCACGGCCGTGGATGCCGGCTCTGCTGTACACCCTGGGGTTCCTGGCGGTGTATCTGCTCGCCGTCTGCACCCCGTGGGGGCAACGGGCCGAGAACGCCCTGTTCGGTCTGGGGAAGCAGGGCAGCGAGGAAGCGTGGATCTACCCCCTGTCCGGCGCGGAGTACGGCTCGACGCCCCTGCCGCCGATGGAACTGAGCGCCAAGCCCACCCTGATGGCGGGCCTGGCCGTCATCGTGGTCCTCACCCTGGTGCGGCGGTGCTGGTGGCCGGGGTGCGCGGCGCTCGGGGTCGTCCTCGTCACGACCGGAGGCAAGGAGGTGCTGAAATCGCACCTGCCGCGTCCCGACCTGGTGGGCGCGCCCGCCAATCTCCTCGACCAGGGTTTCCCCAGCGGGCACACCGTCATTCCCGCCGCGCTGACGCTCGCCGTCGTCCTCGTCGTCTCCCCCCGCACACGCCCCTACGTCGCCTCGGCCGGTGTGCTGTGGCTGGCCTGCATCGCCGCCGCCAGCGCGACCATGGGCGGCCACCGGCCCGGCGAAGTGCTGGGGGCCACGCTGCTGGCCTGTGCCTGCTACGGCGTCGCCGTCTGGCTGCTGCCGTCTGCCGCCGCGCCGGTCGCCACGCGGAGCCCCCGTGCGCTGACCGTCGTCACCCTGACCGCGGCTCTGGCCGTCGCCCTCGCCTCCGGCGCACGCGACGACACCCTCACCAGGTCGCTGGTCTCCGGGGCGGCGGGCTTCGTCTGTGCGGCCCTCGTCTGGCACGCCGCAGTCGGCCGGCCCGCACGCGCCGCCCGCCGCACGCCCCCCGCTCGGGGCTGACCACCGCGCGGTCGGCCCGCTCGGGGTCCCTCGGGGTCAGGTGCGGCGAGGGGGCTCGCCCTCGGTGAAGAGCACCTCGAACGACAGCGCGTTCAGCCGCCATCCGGCCGGGGTCCTGCGGGCCTCGCCGGAGGCGAGCGTGCCCGCGCGGAACAGCGGCGGGCGGTCCGTGCCGGGGTGGTGGACGTGGGTGGTCAGCACGTTGGCGCGGAACGCGGCCCGGTCGCCGTCGACGGTCACCACCGGCGGCGAGCCCAGGTGCTGGGTGCGGGTGAAGGCGGCGAGGGAGGCGCGGTGCCAGCCGGCGAGGCCGGCGCGTCCCGCGTGGCGGCTCATCGGGAACGTGACGACCGCGTCCTCGGTGAACAGGCTCCGGGCCCAGGCGTCGTCGAGCTTCTCGTCGTCGAGCGCGAGGAGATAGCGGCCCAGCAGTTCCCCGACCAGAGCGGCGTCGGCTGCCGTGGCCGAGGCGGCGAGTTGGTTGGAAGTCACCGCCCGAGCATGGTGCCGGGCCCTCTCGCGGGACCAGGTTCCTGCCGAAGATCTGACATTGGCGACAGAGTTCTGTATTGGATTGCGCGAAGCCTGTAACACCTTCTCTTTACCGTCTTCCCGTGGCCCGGCAATACTCGTCAAACACCAGTCGGGAGAGGGCGGATGAATACCTTTGACGCGGACGTGATCATAGTCGGAGCAGGGCCTACTGGACTCATGCTCGCAGGTGAGTTGAGTCTTGCTGGAGTCTCCGCCCTGGTCGTCGACCGGCTTGCCGAGCCCATCAGGGAATCGCGTGCCCTCGGGTTCTCCGCGCGCACGATCGAGGAATTCTCCCAGCGCGGACTGATTTCCCGGCTCGGTGACGTGGACGTCATTCCGTTCGGTCATTTCGGCGGTGTGCCGCTCGATTACCGTGTTCTTCCCGGCGGTTCCTACGGCGCCCGCGGCATCCCCCAGTCGCGGACGGAGGGCATGCTCGCCGGCTGGGTCGCCGAGCGCGGTGTGCAGGTGCGCCGCGGCGTCGAGGTCACCGGCGTCGAGCAGGACGACGACGGGGTCACCGTCCGCGTCGCCGGGGACGGCGAAGGGACGCTGCGCGCCCGCTACGTCGTCGGCTGCGACGGCGCCCGCAGCGTGGTGCGCACCAGCGCCGGCATCGACTTCCCCGGCACCGCGCCCACCGTCGAACTGCGCTTCGCCGACGTCGCCGGAGTGCAGCTGCGCCCGCGGTTCAGCGGGGAGCCCGTGCCCGGCGGCATGGTCATGGTGCTGCCGCTCGGCCCGGACCGCGCCCGCGTCATCTACTACGACCGCGCCCAGCCGCTGCGCACCGGCCCCGGCCCGATCACCTTCGAGGAGGTCGCCGAGGCCTTCCGGCGCCTGTCCGGCGAGGACATCAGCGGCGCCACGCCGCTGTGGGTGTCCTCCACCACCGACGTCAGCCGCCAGGCCGCCGAGTACCGCAGGGGCCGCGTCTTCGTCGCCGGCGACGCCGCCCACATCCACCTGCCGATCGGCGCCCAGGGCATGAGCGCCGGCGTCCAGGACGCCGTCAACCTCGGCTGGAAGCTCGCCCTCGACATCAAGGGCCGGGCTCCCGAGGGACTGCTCGACACCTACCACGCCGAGCGCCACCCGGTCGGCGCCCGGATCCTCGCCAACACCCTCGCCCAGCGCACCCTCTACCTCGGCGGCGACGAGGTCGACCCGCTGCGCCAGGTGTTCGGCGAGCTGGTGCGGCACGAGGAGGTGCAGCGCCACCTGGTGGGCATGGTCACGGGGCTCGACATCCGCCACGACGTCGGCGGCGACCCCCACCCGCTGCTCGGCCGCCGTCTGGAGGACCGGCAGATCACCGTCGACGGCGTCAAGCGCGGCGTCCTCACCCTGCTGGAGTCCGGGCGCGGCCTGCTGCTCGACCTGGCCGACAGCGCCGAACTGCGCGCCGCGGCCCGCGGATGGTCCGACCGCGTCGACACCGTCACCGCCCAGGGCCCCGAGGGCGACACCGCCCCGGGCGGCCTCCTGGTCCGCCCCGACGGCTACATCGCCTGGGTCGGCGGCCCGCACGACGGCGCCGGCGCCGGGACGAGCGGCATGCCGCTCACCAGGGCGCTCGGCCGCTGGTTCGGCCCGGCCGACTGACCGGCGCCCCTGCCCACCGCACGTCACATCCTTGAGGAAGCGAAGGAACCATGCCGATCATCTCCACCGAGGACAACTACCTGACCGTCCTCAACCTGTTCACGACCGACACCCCCGAGCACCAGGCCCAGCTGCTCACCGAGATGGGCAAGATCGTCGAGGCGGCGGCCTACGAGGGATGGATCTCCTCCACCGTGCACGCCGGGCAGGACAGCCCCGGCACCGCCAACCTGATCCAGTGGCGCAGCGGCGAGGACCTGGAGAAGCGGTACTCCGGTGAGGAGTTCAGGCACCGCACGCTGCCCGTCTTCCGGGAGATCACCACGGCGATCCGGCTGCTGCAGAACGAGATCGCCTTCACCCAGACCCGCCCGGATCTCGCCGGCCGCATCGAGGTGTCGCCGGACCGCGACGACTACACCGCCATCGAGGTCTTCCGGGTCGGCGAGGCCGACCAGGCCGACCTGATCAAGCTCCTCGGCGAGGACCGGCAGTGGCTGGCGGACGTTCCCGGCTACCGCTCGCACAGCGTCTTCAAGGGGCTGCGCGCCATGTTCGTCGAGGGCGCGTTCGCCGTCGTGTACTCGCAGTGGGACAGCAAGGAGAGCTACGACGCGTTCCACGGCGTGCCCGACGAGCGCAAGCCGCAGGCCCGTCGCGCCAACGAGGAGCGCGTCGCCGAGCTGACGGTCGAGCGCGACTCCAACACCTACCGCGTGGTGCACACCCGCGCCGCGGGCGCGTAGCCGCCGCGCCCCCACCGGGCGGGCGGCCGCCCGGTTCCGCGGCGACCGCGCCGACCGCGCGCACGCGCCCTTGCGACACACGGACCCCTGCCAAGGAGCGAGAACCTATGCACAGCACGCTGATCGTGGCCCGGATGGCGCCCGGTTCGAGTGCGGACGTCGCCAAGCTGTTCGCCGAGTTCGACGCCACGGACATGCCGCACCGCATGGGCACCCGGCGGCGCCAGCTGTTCGCCTTCAACGGCCTGTACTTCCATTTGCAGGACTTCGACGAGGACAACGGCGGCGAACTGATCCAGCGCGCCAAGGACGACCCGCGCTTCGTGCGGATCAGCGACGACCTGAAGCCGTTCATCGAGCCCTACGACCCCGCGACCTGGCGTTCCCCGGCCGACGCCATGGCCCGGCGCTTCTACCGGTGGGAGGCGACCGCCTGAGCGGGCGGCGCGCGCGCCGGGCCGCCCGTCCCCGCCGGCACACCAGGTCACCGTGCCCGCGACCACGAAACAGATCAGCTGGGGCGCCAGCCCCGAGACCGAAGGAAGTACCCATGGCCAGCACGCAGTTCACCCTCGACGACCTCCGGCGGATCCTTCTCGAGGCCGCGGGCGCCGACGAGGACATCGACCTCGGCGGAGACATCCTGGACACCGCGTTCGAGGTGCTCGGCTACGAGTCCATCGCCCTGCTGGAGACCGGCGGCCGCATCGAGCGCGAGTACGGCATCGTCCTGGACGACGACGACCTCAGCGACGAGCTCGCGCCGCGCGACCTGATCGAAGCCGTCAACGCCCAACTGCGCCTGGCCGCCGTCCAGGCCGCCTGAGGGGAGCACACAGCCATGTCCGACACCACCGCGAGGGTCGCCCTCGTCACCGGGGCGACCAGCGGGATCGGCCTCGAGGCCGCCCGCCTGCTGGCCCGGCAGGGCCACCGGGTCTTCATCGGCGCGCGCGACGCCGAGTCCGTGCGGCTCACCGCGAAGGCGCTGCGCGACGAGGGCCTGGACGTCGACGGCTGCCGGCTCGACGTCCGCGACGCCGACTCCGTGAAGGAGTTCGTGCGCAGCGCCGTCGCCGCGTTCGGCACCGTCGACGTCCTCGTCAACAACGCCGGGCGCTCCGGCGGCGGCCCCACCGCCGATCTCACCGACGAGCTGTGGGACGACGTCATCGAGACCAACCTCAACAGCGTCTTCCGGATGACCCGCGAGGTGCTGACCACCGGCGGCATGCGCGGCAAGGACCGCGGCCGGATCATCAACATCGCCTCCACCGCGGGCAAGCAGGGCGTCGTCCTGGGCGCCCCCTACTCGGCCTCCAAGCACGGCGTCGTCGGCTTCACCAAGGCGCTCGGCAACGAGCTGGCCCCGACCGGCATCACCGTCAACGCCGTCTGCCCCGGCTACGTGGAGACGCCGATGGCCCAGCGGGTGCGCCAGGGCTACGCGGCGGCCTACGACACCAGCGAGGACGAGATCCTCGCGAAGTTCCAGGCCAAGATCCCGCTCGGCCGCTACTCCACCCCCCAGGAGGTCGCCGGCCTGGTCGGCTACCTGGCCTCCGACACCGCCGCGTCCATCACGTCCCAGGCCCTCAACGTCTGCGGCGGACTCGGCAACTTCTAGGCCCGTCCCTGCTTCTGGGCCCGTCCCTTGTCCTGGGCCCGTCCCTTGTCCTGGGCCCGTTCCGGGTTCCGGGACCGCCCCGAGTCCGTCCGTCCCACCGCCCGGAGCCCCCGCTCCCCGCCGCCCCGCGCACCGCCGGTACCACCGAGGAGAAGCCGTCATGACGACTCGTGAGGTCGAGCACGAGATCACCATCAACGCGCCCGCCACCGCCGTCTACCGCCTCCTCGCCGAGGTGACCGAGTGGCCGCGGATCTTCCCGCCCACGATTTTCGTCGACCGGGAGGACGGCGGCGCGCACGAGGAGCGCATCCGCATCTGGGCCACCGCCAACGGCGAGCCCAAGACGTGGACCTCGCGCCGCGTCCTGGACCCGCAGGGCCTGCGCATCACCTTCCGCCAGGAGGTGCCGGCGCCGCCGGTCGCCGCCATGGGCGGCACCTGGATCGTGGAGCCGCTCGACGGGGGCGCCTCCCGTGTCCGGCTCCTGCACGACTACCGGGCCGTCGACGACGACGCGCACGACCTGCTGTGGATCGAGCGGGCCGTGGACCGCAACAGCACCAGCGAGCTGGCCGCGCTGAAGGAGAACGTCGAGCGGGTCCACGCCGCCGACGCGCAGGAGCTGACCTTCTCCTTCACCGACACCGTGCGGATCGAGGGCTCGGCCAAGGACGCCTTCGCCTTCGTCAACGAGGCCGGGCGGTGGACCGAGCGGCTTCCGCACGTGGCCCGCGTCCGCTTCGCCGAGGACACCCCCGGGTTGCAGGAGCTGGAGATGGACACGCGGGCCAAGGACGGCTCGACGCACACCACCAAGTCCTACCGGGTCGTCCTCGGCCACCACCGCATCGCCTACAAGCAGGTCACCCTGCCGGCGCTGATGACCCTGCACACCGGGATGTGGACCTTCGAGGAGAGCGCCGACGGGGGCGCGACGGCCGGCTCCCAGCACACCGTCACCCTCAACACCGCCAACATCGCCGCGGTCCTCGGCCCCGACGCCACCGTCGCCGACGCCCGCGCCTACGTGCACAGCGCGCTGAGCACCAACAGCCTCGCCACCCTCGGCCACGCCAAGGAGTACGCGGAGCGGAACCGCTGACATGGCCGCCGCCCCGCACCGGAACCCTCCGCCGGCGCCCACCGGGCCCGCCCGGACGGTCGACACCCAGGTGATCGTCGTCGGCGCGGGCCCCGTCGGTCTGCTCCTCGCCGGTGAACTGGCCCTGCGCGGCATCCAGGTGACGCTCGTCGAGCGACGCCACGGCCCGACCACGCAGTCCCGCGCCTCCACCCTGCACGCCCGCACCATGGAACTGCTCGACAGCCGCGGCCTGCTCGCCGACCTCGGCAGCCCGCCGCGCGAGCCGCGCGGCCACTTCGGCGGCATCCCCCTCGACCTGACGCTGCCCGGCCCCTACCCCGGCCAGTGGAAGGTGCCGCAGGCCAAAACCGAGTCCGTGCTGGAGGAGTGGGCCCTCGGTCTCGGCGCCGACCTGCGGTGCGGGCACACCCTGCACGCCGTGGACGACCGCGGCTCCCACGTCGAGGCGGCCGCCACCGACCGCCACGGCGCCCTCGT
This sequence comes from Streptomyces sp. NBC_00704, assembly GCF_036226605.1. Lineage (NCBI taxonomy): Bacteria > Bacillati > Actinomycetota > Actinomycetes > Kitasatosporales > Streptomycetaceae > Streptomyces > Streptomyces sp. NBC_00704. The sequence continues at coordinate 56,678 of NZ_CP109001.1, read as the reverse complement.
CACCCTGCGCGCCGGCCATCTCGTCGCCTGCGACGGCCAGGACTCCACCGTGCGCGCCCTGACCGGCGCCGCCTTCCCCGGCGTCCCGGCCGTCCGCGAGCTGCTGCGCGCCGACGTCGAGGGCATCGACATCCCCAACCGCCGCTTCGAGCGGCTGCCCGGCGGTCTCGCCGTCGCCGCCCGCAACCCGGCCGGCGTGACCCGGGTGATGGTCCACGAGTTCGGCGCCGCGGCCCGCGCCCGCACGGACGACCCGCACTTCGACGAGGTCGCCGCCGCCTGGAAGCGGGTGACCGGCGAGGACATCACCGGCGGCACGCCCCTGTGGGTGAACCACTTCGACGACGAGAACCGGCTGCTGACCCGCTACCGGCACGGCCGGGTGCTGTTCGCCGGGGACGCCGCCCACCGGCAGATGCCCATCGGCGGCCAGGCCCTCAACCTCGGCCTCCAGGACGCCTACAACCTGGGCTGGAAGCTCGCCGCCACCGTCGACGGCGCCGCCCCCGCCGCCCTCCTGGACAGCTACGACACCGAACGCGCCGCGGTGGGCGCGGCCGTCCTCGGCAACATCCGCGCCCAGGCCCTGCTGCTGCTCGGCGGCCCCGAGGCGGAGCCGCTGCGCACGGTCCTCGCCGAACTCGTCGCGGGCGAGGAGGCGCGCGCCCGCCTCGCCGGGATGATCAGCGGTCTCGACGTCCGCTACGACGTCGGCGGCCCCGCGCATCCGCTGCGCGGAGCCCGCCTGCCGTACGCCCGGCTGCGCACCGGCGACATCGTCTGCACCCCGGCCGACCTGCTGCGCTCCGGGCGCGGGCTGCTCCTGGGACTGGACGGGCCGCCGCCGCGCGTGGGCGTCCCCGCCGACCGCGTCGACACGGTGACCGCGCAGGCGGCGCCCGGCTCGCCGCTCGACGGCGCGTCCGCCGTCCTGGTGCGGCCCGACGGCCATGTCGCCTGGGCCGGCGGCCGGGACGGGGACGGGCTCGCCGAGGCCGTCGCCCGGTGGTTCGGGTCCCCCTGAGGCGCCGCCCCGGCCCGCGCCGCGGCCCGCTGCGACGTCGCCGCCCCCCGCCCGCACCGAGCACGGACCACAGTTGAGTGAGAGGGATCCACGACATGCAGGACACCACGATGGACGCCGACGTCATCGTCGTCGGGGCAGGTCCGACCGGGCTGATGCTCGCGGGCGAACTCCGCCTGGGCGGGGCCGAGGTGATCGTCCTCGACAAGCTGGCCGAGCCCACCGGCCAGTCCCGCGGTCTCGGCTTCACCGCCCGCGCCATGGAGGTGTTCGACCAGCGCGGCATCCTCCCCCGCTTCGGGCAGGGCGAGAGCCTGGAGGTCAGTGCCGTCGGCCACTTCGGCGGCGTGCAGTTCGACTTCACCTCCCTGGAGGGCGCGCACTTCGGCGCCCGCGGCATCCCGCAGAGCCAGACCGAGGCGGTCCTCGCCGGATGGGCCGCCGACCTGGGCGCCGTCGTCCACCACGGCCACGAGGTCCTCGCCCTCGCCGACGGCTTCCTGGACGGCGACCACGCCGAGGTCACCGTCGGCACCCCGGACGGCGTGCGGCGCATGCGCGCCCGCTATGTCGTCGGCTGCGACGGCGGCAAGAGCACGGTGCGCAAGCTCGCCGGGATCGGCTTCCCCGGCACCGAGGCGACCCGCGCCATGTTCCTCGCCGACATCACCGGCGTCGATCTCAAGCCCCGCTACCTGGGCGAGACCCTGCCCAACGGCATGGTGATGGCGGCCCCGCTCAAGGAGGGCGTGCACCGCATCATCGTGTGCCCGCACGGGGCCGCCGCGCGCAGCGCCGACGACACGGTCACCTTCGAGGAGGTCGCCAAGGCGTGGGAGCACATCACCGGCGAGGACATCAGCGGCGGCGGCGCCGAATGGGTCAGCTTCTTCAGCGACGCCACCCGCCAGGCCGCCGAGTACCGGCGCGGCCGGGTGCTGCTCGCCGGGGACGCCGCCCACATCCACCTGCCCGCCGGCGGACAGGGGCTGAGCACCGGCGTGCAGGACGCCGCCAACCTCGGCTGGAAGCTCGCCGCCGTCGTCACCGGCCGCGCCGGCGACGCGCTCCTCGACACGTACCACGCCGAGCGCCACCCGGTGGGCCGCCGTCTGCTGATGAACACCCGCGCGCAGGGCATGGTCTTCCTCGGCGGCGACCAGGCCGAGCCGCTGCGCAGCATCCTGACCGAACTCACCGGTCACGACGTGGTCCGCCGTCACCTGGCGGGCGTCGTCTCCCACCTCGACATCCGCTACGACCTCGGCGACGACGGCGACGGGGCGCACCCGCTGCTCGGCCGCCGCCTGGCCAGGACCGCGCTGACCGGGCCCGACGGCCCGACCGACACCTTCCGGCTGCTGCACGCCGGCCGCGGTCTGCTGCTGGACCTCGCCGACGACGCCGTGGTGCGCGAGGCGGCGGCGCCGTGGTCGGGCCGCGTCGACGTCGTCACGGCGACGGCCTCCGCGCCGGACGGCGCGGTGTTCGCGGGCGCCGGGGCGGTGCTGGTGCGCCCCGACGGGCACGTCGCCTGGACCGGGGCCGGGGGCGCCGACGGCCTCGACGCGGCCCTCGCCCGCTGGTTCGGCACGCCCGCCGGGCGCTGACCGGGCCACCGGCCGCACGCGTACGCGACGAGGGGCGCCGCCCGGACCACGGGCGGCGCCCCTCGTCGTCACGGCGGCCCCCTACCTGCGGACCGCTACCGGCGGCCGTTACCGGCGGACCGTTACCGGACGCTCGCCTCGACGACCGAGATCGCCCCCGCGGTCTCCACCACCCGCTCCAGCCGGAAGCCCGCGTCGGCCAGCAGCCCCTTGTACTGCGCGGCGGTGCGCTCCTTGCCGCCCACGAGCAGCATCAGCCACAGGTCGACCAGCTTCGAGGCGTGCGCGGAGTTCGCCTTGTCCGGCACGACCATCTCCATCAGCAGCAGCGTGCCGCCCGGCCGCATCGCGGCCCGGACGTTGCGCAGGATCTCCAGGGCCTTCTCCTCGGGCCAGTCGTGGACGATGTGCTTGAGGACGTAGACGTCCCCGCCCTCGGGCACCGGCCCGAACAGGTCGGCGGCGACCACCTCGCAGCGGTCGGCGACCTGCTGCTCGGCCAGGTACCGCGCCGCGCCGTTCTCCGCCACCCGCGGGTCGGCGAGGATCCCGCGGACGCCCGGCGACTTCCGGAGGATGCCCGCGAGCAGCTCGCCGCGCCCGGCGCAGAAGTCCACGACCGTGCCGAACCGGGAGAAGTCGTAGGCGGCCAGGAGCGGTTCGGTCTCGGTGGCGGACATGGCGCCCATGCCCTTCATGAACACCTCGCCGTACTCCGGCTTGGCCTCCAGGAACTCGAAGGCCGTCATGCCGCGCAGCTTGGGCAGGCTGGGCTCGCCGGAGCGCACCGCGTCGACGAAGTGCGACCAGTCCTCCCAGTGGACGGGGTGGCCCATGAGCACCGCGATGCCGCGCATCGACATCGGGGCGTCCTCCAGGAGCGCCTCCGCCATGGGCGTCAGCGCGAAGCTGCCGTCCTTGCGCTCGGCGAAGATCCCGTTGGAGGCGAGCAGCCGCAGCAGCCGGTGCAGTGTCTCCGGGTGGGCGCCGACCCGTCCGGCGAGCCGCGCGACGGGCAGCGGGCCGTCGCGCAGCGCCTCGGCCACGCGCAGTTCGGCGGCGGCGTAGATGGCCTGGCTGAGCATGGCGCCCTGGACCATTTCGAGCAGCGAGAACGGTGCGGGGGCGAGCTTGCGGGCCAGCCTCTGCAGGGCGGTGCGCACGGCTTCGACGGCTCGGACGACACGGGCGGGCGGCAGCGGCATGGGTTCCTCCGTGTGGTGGGCGGCGAGCGGCCGGGTGGTCCGCCCGCGGCGGGCAGGTCGGCGCGCCCGCGGCCGGGCACGCCCCGGACACGAGGGTCCGGTGGCACGGCCGGGCCACACTCGCGGACGCCTGGAGCCGCACCAGTGCCCTCCGCCGCACGGCGCCGGCGCCAGTGCGGGGGCGGGGCCCGTGCGGGGCTGGGGGCGGAGCCCGTGCCGTGCGGGCGGGGTGCGGGACCGTGGGCGGCGGCCCGCCGGGGCGCACGCCCGGCCGGACGGCCCACCGCGACAGGCGAGCCCGCGCGAACGGGCCACACCCGCCGACCGCCGCGTCGGCGCCCGTGTGCCCCAGGCCCGCGCCTTGCCGCCGCGCCGGCCGGAGGGCGGGCGGGCCGCGGACAGCGATGCCCGACCCGCGCGAGGCCGGGCACGAGCGGCGGAGCCGGGGGCGGGGCAGCTCCAGTCGGTCCCCACTCGCGCTCCGGGGGCAGTCGAGAGGGCGCGGTGACGATGGGCTCCGTCCGTCTCGGCCGTGGCCGAGAAGAGTCCCGGAGGGGGCCACTCCCGTGAAGAAGCTTGCCTCGTCTGCCGCGCTGTCGGAGCGCGCCGAGCGCATCGCCCGGCGTTCGCGCGCCGACAACTGGAAGAAGCCGCCGCGGCGCATCGAGCCGTCCGAGTGCATCACCTGCGACAGCTGCCTGCGCGGCTGTCCCGCGGAGTTCGGCGCCATCTTCGACCGCGGCCTGGACGTGGTGATCGTCCCCGAACTGTGCTCGGGCTGTCCCTCCTGCGTCCTGGAGTGCCCGGTCGACTGCATCTACGTCGACGAGGACTGGACCCCGACCGACGACGCGATGTGGAACCACGTCGAGCTGACCGCCGAGAGTGCCGCATGAAGGAGTCCGCAGGGCGCCCGGAGTCCCGCCGCGCGGTGCAGGCGAGGAAGCGGATCAGCCGCCGCCCCAGCCGGCTCGGCCTCCCGGCCGGGAGCACCGCCACCCCGGACCGCGTCACCGGCGCCGACGCGGGCTTTCCCGGACTGCTCCGGCGTGTCTGGCGGCGCGCGGCCGGGGCGGCCGATCTGCGGTCGGCCGTGGAGGTGCTGCTGACCCTCGACGGGCACGTTCCCGGTGACGTCCAGTTGCGCGCCCTGAACTCCGCCGAGGAGGCGGCCCTCACCGCGCTGTGCGGACTGAGCTGGCGCGACGGCGACGGCGACCGCGACAGTGACAGAGACGGCAGCGGCGGGGACGGCGGCAGCGGCGGGGACGGTGAACCGCCCGCGTTCCGTGGGGAGATCGGCCTCGCGGCCGGCGGCCGTATCGTCGTGCGCACTCCCGACGCCCGTCCCCTCGACCCCCGCGACCTGGTCGGCGGTGTGCGCCGGGTGCCGTGGAGCCGCGCCGTCCTCGCCGCCTACCGGCGGGAACTGGAGCGCGCCCGCGAGCGGCGCGAGGCCTCCGCCGCCGACTGCCGCGCCTGGCTCGCCGGGCAGGGCCCCGAGGGCCGTGACGCGCTCGTCGCGCAGGCCCGGGAGGCGGCCCTGCGCACCGCCCCGTTCGTCCTGTACCAGGAGGACACGCAGTACACGAACTTCCGCGGCCGCAACACGCTGACCGGCAAGACCCTGTGGCCCGGTCACCCCGACTGCGCCCTGAGCGCCCTGCACGGCCTCCCGCTCGACCTGTGGTCGGACCACGACGTCCAGCTCGTCGTCTGCCTCACCCTGCTCATCCGCTCGGCCGGCTTCGGCCGGGTCGAGGAGGCCAACGGCACCCAGCTGACCGTCGATCACGTCGCGTACACGCTGGAGCGGGTGCGTCGCGCCTACAACGCCGTGCCGGGGGGCGAGCCGGTGCCCGCGCCCGCCTCCCACCGCGTCGCCGACCTCGACCGGCTCGCCGTCGCCCTGCGCGAGCGCCGCGGGTCGGTGAGCCGCGACGCCCAGCTGTACCGGGAGATCCACGGGGCGCTCATGCACAAGGTGGAGCGGGTCGCCGGCCCGCCCGGTGCGGCCGCCCGCGCGCGCGAGTCGGCCGTCGTCGAGCATCTGCGCGCCCGGCTGCCGCTGGCCGGCGACACGCTCGCCGGCCTCGGCCGGGACCTGGCCGGCGACCCCGGATGGCTCGCCCGCCCGCACGGCGACTTCGGCACCGGCCTGGAGTCCCTGGTGTACGAGAGCGTGGCCGCGGCCGTCACGGCGTTCGGCGCCGACTTCGCGATGAGCCGCGGGATGCGCTCGCTGCCCGGCCTGGTGCGCGCGCTGCGCGGCGAGAGCTGGGCGGAGATCTGCGACTGGGACATCACCCACTTCTTCTGCTGTGTGGTGCCGCGCCCCGAGGCCGCCGCGCACTTCGGCGGCTCCGAGGCCGCGCTCGCCGACGCCGCCTGGGCGATGTCGTCGCGGATGCAGTACAACTCGTGGCACTTCGTCGCCGGCAACCTGCCCAAGGCGCCCGAGGTGACGGCCCGCGACCACTTCGTGCCGCCCGTCGTCCCGGACGTCGCGTTCTTCTCCGACCAGCACCATCACGGGCACGTCAACAACAACGTGCGGTTCTCGGTGCGTTCCCCGCAGGCCGTCGAGGTCGACGGGCGCCGCTTCGACGGCTTCATGGACCTCAGGCTGCTGCGCTGCGCCGGCGACCCGTTCGGCGAGCAGGACGTGCTCGCCGCGCACCGGGTGTCGGGCTTCGTCGCCCGCGCCACCTCGCTCGCCGCCCGGCTGGTCGCCGCCGGTTCCGGTCTGGAGGTCACCGCGTTCGACTCCGCCTGGCACTGGGCGACCGTCACGGGCCAGGGGCCCGCACGCTCGGACTCGCTGGCCGGCCAGGTCCGCCGAGCGTCCTGAGGGGAGAGCGAATGACCGCCCGCGGCGTCAGCCACACCAGGGAACTCCTGCGGCGGGGCGAGCTGTCCGCCGTCGAGCACACGAGCGCCGTCCTGACCGCCGCGCGCGAGCGGGACACGCTCGACGCGTACGTCGCCGTCGCGGGCGAGGAGGCGCTGCGGGCGGCGGAGCGCGCCGACGCGCGGATCCGCCGGCTCGGCGCCGCCGCCTGGCGGACGCTGCCGCTGCTCGGCGTCACCGTGTCGGTGAAGGACCTGCTCCAGACCCGTGACCTGCCCACCGTGCGGGGCTCGCTGCTGCCCAACGCCCGGCCCCGCGAGGACGCTCCCGCGGTGGCCCGGCTGCGCGCCGCCGGAGCCGTCGTCGTCGGCAAGACCGCCACCTCCGAGTACGGCTGGAGCGCCTCGACGGTCAGCCGGGTCGCCCCGCCCACCCGCAACCCCTACGATCCGCGCCTGACCGCGGGCGGCTCCAGCGGGGGCGCCGCCGCGGCGGTGGCCGCGGGCCTGTGCGACGCCGCCCTGGGCACCGACGGGGCCGGATCGATCCGGATCCCGGCCGCGTTCTGCGGCGTCGTCGGCTACAAGCCCACCCTGGGCCGCATCCCGTACGTCCCCAACAGCGCCGACCGGCTCGCCCACCAGGGCCCCCTGGCCCGTACCGTGGCCGACGCGGCGCTGCTCGGGCGGATCATGTCCGGCCCGCATCCGGCCGACCCCGACTCCGGCCTCGGCTCGCTCGACGCGCCGCGCGCCGACCGCCGCCTCAGGATCGGCTGGATCGACTACGACGGCACCGCCGACGAGGTGCGCCGGGTCGGCGGACAGGCCCGCCTGGCCCTGCTGGGGCAGGGGCATGCGGTCGAGGACGTCGAGGTGCGCTGCGACCGCCTGTACCCGGCGCTCGTCGACCTCCTGGCCGCGTCCGAGGCGGCCGGGGCGCGCCCCGAGGACGACGAGTGGGCCGACCCCGGCCGCCTGGAGGTCATCCGGTACGGGCGCACCCTCACCGGCGCCGACGTGATCCGCGCCGAGGAGGTCCGCCAGGGCCTGCGCGCCACCCTGCGCACCGTCATGGACCGCTACGACGTCCTCGCCATGGCCACCGTGCCCGTCGAGCCGTTCGCCGCCGACGCCGTCGGCCCGCCCTGGGCGGACGATCCGCGCGACCTGCGGTGGCTGGCCTGGGCGCCCGCCTCGTACCCCTTCAACATGACCGGCCAGCCCGCCCTGTCGCTGCCGGCCGGACTCACCCGCTCCGGCCTGCCGGTGGGCCTGCAACTGGTCGGCCCCGTCGGCGGGGACGACCTGGTCCTCTCGCTCGCCGGACGCCTGGAGTCGGATCTCGGCACGCTCGCGCCGCCCGCCGCGCGGGCCCTGGAACCCGCGGCCGCCCGGTAACTCACGCCCGTGGAAAGGACGTTCCCCATGCACGTCAGGTCATGGTCCTCGCCCGCCGCGCAGGACTGCGTCGGGCGGCCCTCGTTCGTGGCCGATCACGGGCTGTGGGACGAGGCCCGCACCGCCGCCGCCGAGCGGATCGAGGCGGGCCTCGGCGAGTTCGACTTCGTCCGCCTCGTCTTCGGCGACCCGCACGGACTGGCCCGCTCCAAGACCCTCACCGCCGCCGCGTTCCGCTCCGTGCTGCGCAACGGCATGAACTTCAGCCCCGGTCCGTTCGTCTTCGACACCGGGCACGCCGTCGCCGTCGACTTCCTCGGCGAGCACGGCATCGGCGTCGACGAGATCGCCGGCGCCGGCAACTTCGTCCTCGTCCCCGACCCGCTCACCTTCCAGCGGCTGCCCGGCGGCGGCGCGCGCACCGCCTGGGTGATCGGCGACGAGTACCTGCGCGACGGCAGTCCGCACCCGCTGTCCTCGCGGGCCGTGCTGCGCCGCGTCGTCGACCGGTACACCGAGCACGGCCTCGGCGCCGTCCTCGGCCTGGAAGTCGAGTGGTACCTGACCCGGCGTCTCGACGACGAGCCCGGCAACACCGGCAACGGCTTCGGGCTCCAGGGGCGGGCGCCGCGCGTGGCGGCCCTGAACGCCGGCTACCAGTTCAACCTCGACGCGCACTACGACACCGTCGCCCCCCTGACCGACCCGCTCGCCCTGCACCTGCTGGCCCTCGGTCTGCCGCTGCGGTCGATGGAGCACGAGTCCGGGCCCGGTCAGGTCGAGACGACGTTCAGCCCGATGTCCGCGCTGGACGCCGCCGACGCCATGCTGCTCTTCCGCACGGTCGCCAAGAGCTGGTGCGCCCGCCGCGGCCACCACGCCTCGTTCATGTCGCAGCCTCTCCTCGACGCCGCCGACCCCAGCGGCTGGCACCTCAACCAGTCGGTCACCGACCTCGCCACGGGCGGCAACCTGTTCGGCGCCGAGGGCCCCTCCGGCGGGCTGCCCCCGCAGGGCAAGGCGTACGCGGAGGGGCTGCTGTCCTGGGCGCGCGAGCTGTGCCTGCTGTCGGTGCCCACCGTCAACGGCTACCGGCGGCTCGCCGCCGAGCACGCCCTCGCGCCCACCCGGCTCGGCTGGAGCCAGGAGGACCGCAGCGCGATGCTGCGCGTCGTCGGCCACGGCGGCGGGGCGCACATCGAGAACCGCATCGGCGAGCCGTGCGCCAACCCGTACCTGAACATCGCCGCGCAGCTCTTCGCGGGACTGGAGGGCCTGACCGGCCAGGCCGCGCCCGCCCCCTCCGACGGCGCCGGTCTGGTGCCGCAGCACCTGGGCGAGGCCCTCGACGCGTTCCGCGCGGGACGGGCCGCCCGGCTGCTCGGCGAGCCGCTCGCCGCCTGCCTGGTCAAGCTGAAGGAGAGCGAGCTGCGCCGCTACGAGGCCTGGTGCGTGCAGGCGGCGCCCGCCTCCGGCCGGGTCACCGAGTGGGAGCAGCGTGAGTACTTCGGCGCCTACTGACCCGCGTCGAGCCCCTGTGCCGTGCCGTTCCACTCCCGACGGAGGCCTCGCATGATCGCCCGTTACACGCTGCCCGAGATGGCGGACCTCTTCAGCGACCGCACCCGCTACGCCACCTGGGTGCGGGTGGAGATCCTCGCCTCGCAGGCGCAGGCCGCCCTCGGCCGCGTCCCGCACGAGGCGGTCGAGGACATGCGCCGCGCCCGGGTCCCGGACCCGGAGCGGGTCGCCGAGATCGAGCGCGAGCGCGACCACGAGGTGCTGTCCTTCCTCGCCGCCTACTGCGAGGACATCCCCGCGTCCTCGGCGCGGTGGGTGCACCTCGGCATGACCAGCTACGACCTCGTCGACACCGCGCTCGGCCACACCCTGGCCCGCGCCGCCGACCTGCTCGCGGACGCGGCCCGGCGGCTGCGCCGGGTGCTGACCACGCGGGCCCTGGAGCACTGGGACACCGTGATGGTGGGCCGCACCCACGGCATGCACGCGGAGCCCACCACCTTCGGGCACAAGCTCGCCGGGCACGCCTTCGCCGTGGACCGCTCGCTGCGCCGGCTCGCCGCCGCCCGCGAGGCCGTCGCCGTCGGCACCGTCTCCGGCTCCGTCGGCACGTACGCGCTGATCGACCCGTACGTCGAGGAGTACGTCTGCGGGGCGCTCGGCCTCGGCGTGGAGCCCGCGCCGAGCCAGGTCGTCGCCCGCGACCGGCACGCCCAGCTCCTCCAGGCCGTGGCCGTCCTGGGCGCGTGCGTGGAGCAGATCGCCCTGGAGCTGCGGCTGTTGCAGCGCACCGAGGTGCGTGAGGTCGAGGAGGCGCGCACCGGCGCCTACCAGGGGTCCAGCGCCATGCCGCACAAGCGCAACCCCACCACGAGCGAGCGGCTGTGCGGGCTGGCCCGTCTGCTGCGCGGTTACGCCGACACCGCGATGGAGAACGTGGCGCTCTGGCACGAGCGCGACCTCGCCCACCAGAGCGTGGAGCGGGTGATCCTGCCGGACAGCCTGAGCGTCGGCCACTTCCAGGTGACCGGGGCCGCCGATCTGGTGGCGTCGCTGACCGTGGACGCCGACCGGATGCGGGCGCACGTCGACCAGACCGACGGCCTCGTCCACAGCTCCGCGGTCCTCGCCGAGCTCCTCGGCGACGGCATGGAGCGCGAGCGCGCGTACCGCAGCGTGCAGGCGGCGGCGAGCCACACCCTGGCGACGGGGGAGCACTTCGGCGCCTCCCTGGCCAAGCAGGGCATCGACCTGGCCGGGCTCGGCCCGGAGCGCTTCCTCACGCACCACGACGTGATCCGCACCCGATTGGAGAAGCTGCATGAGCTGGAAGATTGACCGCGTCGACGGCGCCGCGCTCGACCTGGACGAGGTCCTCGGCGTCTACCGGGCCTCCGGGCTCGGCGAGCGGCGGCCGGTCGGGGACCGGGACCGGTTCGCGGCCATGGTCGAGAACGCCAACCTCGTGCTGGTGGCCCGCGACGACGAGGGCACGCTGCTGGGCATCGTGCGCGCCGTCTCCGACTTCTCCTACGTCACCTACGTGTCCGACATCGCCGTCGTGCGGGACCGCCAGCGTTCCGGCGTCGGCCGCGCGCTGATCGACGCCACGCGCGGCGAGGCGCCCGACGCCAAGCTCGTGCTGCTGTCCGCGCCCGCGGCCGTCGACTACTACCCGCACATCGGCTTCACCCGCCACGACTCGGCCTGGGTCCTCAACCCGTAACACCCGCGCCCCCTGGGGGACCCTGCCCCGTGCGAGGCAGTCGGGGCTGTACCGGGGCTCGACCGCGCTTGCCTAGATTCGGGTCAGGGCGGGGCCCGGACCCGCGCACAGCACCGCACCCCCGGGGGAGGCACGACCGTGACATCGGCACAGGCGCTGCTCGACACCCGCCCGCCCGCCGGCCCCGCCGCGGCCGCCCCCCGGCCCACGGTCCCCCGCGGGCCCGCCGCCGCCGGGCACGGCGCGGCCGTGTCGATGCCCTCCGGCCGCCGCGTCCTCGTCGTCGACGCCGACAACTCCTGCGCCGAGTCCCTGGTCACCCAGTTGCGCCGGCACGGTCACGAGGCCTTCGGCGTGCGCCGCGGCGAGGCCGCGCTGCGCGCCCACGAGGACGCCGATCTCGTCCTGCTGGACCTCGAACTGCCCGACCTGGACGGGCTGGAGGTCTGCCGCGCCATCCGCGCCGTCAGCCGGGTGCCGGTCATCATCGTCACCGCCCGCGCCTCCGAGCTGGACTGCGTCCTCGGCCTCCAGGCGGGCGCGGACGACTACGTGGCCAAGCCGTACGGGCTGCGCGAGCTGATGGCCCGCATCGAGGCGGTGATGCGGCGCGCCGAGTGGCAGCCCGCCGCCGCCCGCGAGATCCGGCACGGCCGCCTGCACATCGACGTGGGCTCCCGCGAGGTCCTGGTCGGCGGCGAGGAAGTCGCCCTGACCCGCAAGGAGTTCGACCTCCTGTGCCTGCTGGCCTCGCACCCCGACACCGTCATCCCGCGCAAGCAGCTGCTCCAGCAGGTCTGGGGCGACTCCTGGTCCCGCCGTACCGTCGACACCCATGTCAGCAGCCTGCGCGGCAAGCTGGGCGACAGCGGCTGGATCGTGACGGTGCGCGGCGTCGGCTTCATGCTCGGCAACCCGTAGGGCCGCCCGGCCGCCCCCTCGGGAGCCGGAAGCCGGGAGCCGGGAGCCGGGAGGCTGAGGCAGGAGGCGGAGGGCAGGAGGCGGAGGCAGGAGGCGGTGCCGCGACGCGGCACGCTCCCCCCGCGAACCGAGCACGCACCTCACGGGGTCGAGCACGCTCCCCCGCGCATCGAGCACGCTCCCCCGCCGAATCGAGCCCGCTCCCCCGCGAACCGAGCACGCTCCCCGGCGGAATCGAGCCGGCTCCCTCGCGGGGTCGAGCACGCTCCCTCGTGGGGTCGAGCAGGTTTCGAGTGGGCTTCGAGCCGTTCTCATGCGGTGCGGTCGACTCTGGGTGAGGCGTGATCATCAGAACGCGCCGTTCCGGTTCCGTTTCCGCACTCATCGGGGAGAAGAACATGCAGATCCGCTCGCGTCTGACCAAGGCCGGCCTGCTGGGTTCCGCCGTCGTGGCCGCCTTCGCCGTCTCCGCCGCTCCGGCCTCCGCGGCCGCGGCGGTGGCCGTCTCGCCCGGCAGCGGTCTGGCGGACGGCCAGACCGTGACCGTCACCGGCACCGGCTTCCCGGCGGGCGCCCAGGTCGCCGTGTCGCAGTGCCGGGAGAACACCACCTGCACCGACGCGCTGACCACGGCCACCGTCGGCGCCGACGGCGTCTTCACCGCGTCCTACACGGTGCACAAGCAGTTCAAGGCCACCGACTGGAGCACCGGCGCCGGCACGTCCGTGACCGTCGACTGCGCCGCGCAGCAGTGCCAGCTGGTCGCCTACCAGGACGCCACCGGCGCGGTCGGCGCCGGGATCTCCTTCGGCTGAGCGACGCGCGCCCTCCTGGACGAGACCGCAGCCCACCGATCGGTGCCCGTGCGAATGGCACCGCTCGGTGGGCGCGTTCGTGTTCCCGCCGTCACCGGTCCGTCCCCGGTGCGGGACGGCTCGGGCCTACGCCTGCGCGGCCTCCCAGACGAAGCCGTCCGGGTCGGTGAAGGAGCCGGACGTGCTGCCGAGCACGAGGCGGTGCGAGCCGCCGCCCTCCTCGGCCACCCCGACGTCCTTGGCCAGGCCCTTCCGCTTGTAGAGCGCGAGCTTGACGGGGGCGGCGTCGTCGGAGGCGAACTCGACGTACTTGCCGCCGAAGCTCTTGCCGACGGACAGGCCGCGCTCGACGTAGAACTGCTTGCTCGCCTTGACGTCCTCGACGCCGAGCAGGAGCACGAGGTCGTCGACGGCGCGGGTGGCGGGGCCGGTGTTCTTCTTCGACGAGGTCGCCGTCTTCCAGATCGTGCCGTCCGGGGCCTGCACGACGCCGCCGTAGCCCCACAGGGACTTCGCGGCGGGCTTCAGGGTCGTGGCGCCGGCCTTGAGGGCGGACTCGATGAAGCTGTCGACGTCGGCGGGCTGGGAGACGGTGATCGACATCGTGAACCCGCGGAATCCGGTCGTCTGCGCGTCGGAGGCCCGCAGCCGCAGCCGCGGGCCCAGCCCGAAGGCGTCGGAGTAGAAGCTCTCGGCGGCCGCGAGATCGGCCACCTCCAGGGTGACGGATGCGAGGGAGGTCATGCCGGTCACTCTAGCCCCGCCCGTGCCAAGGGAGTTGGGGATCCGACGCCCGTGCGGCGGCCGGACGCGCCGCCCGGACGGCCGCCGAGGGACGGGCCGGCGCGCCGGTGCGCCCGGTCCTCGCGGGCTGTCGGGGAGCCGCGAACCCGCCGGGAGGCCGGGCGGGCGCGGCGGGCGGACGGCGGGCGCCGGGCCGCCCGGGGCCCGCCGGCGCTCGCCGTCGCCGCGGTCGCGGCAGGGTTTTCCGAGGTGGCGCGGGTTCCGCGGCGCCGATCCGCGACTGCCGCCGGACGGGTGACACCGCCCCGGCGCCGTCCCGGCCGGCACCGGATCCGGCTCCCCCGCGCCGGCCGCGGACGGCCCTGCGGGGGCTCCCGGCCCCCGGTCTCCTCCTCACCGCGGCCTGTAGTGGTTCTCGAGCGGTGTTCGAGCGGATCACGACACTCCCGAGCCACCCTGTTGAGGGGTTCGACACGTGGTGAGGTGAGCTATGGACGCAGCGGTGGAGAAGGCGGTCGCTTACATGCGCGAGCGATTCGGCGATCCGCTGACCGTCACGGACATCGCCCGGAGGACTCCGCTCGGCCGTTTCGATTTCTCGCGCGTTTTCCAGGAGGAGACCGGGACGAGTCCCCGGCGATTTCTCGAAGCGGTGCGGATTCACGAAGCGAAGAAACTGATCGAGGGCACCTCTTCGGCCATCGCGGAGATATCCGCGGCGGTCGGATTCCCGAGCGCGGACGCGTTCACGCGGTCCTTCACGGCCCTTGTCGGAATGTCTCCCGGCCGGTTCCGCCGGCTGTGCCGCGACGAGGGGGAGGTCCCGCCGGGTCCGGAGCCGGGCCCGCACGCGCCCCGCGGCTCGGTCGCGGGCACGGTCAGGCTGCCGCCGGGCCACGGCAACGCCCGCGTGTTCCTGGGGGCCTTCGCCACGGCCGTCGTCCAGTACCCGGCCGTCGCCTCGGCCGTCGTCGACGTGCCGTGCGACCGTCCGTCCTGCTACACCCTGCGGGACGTCCCCGAGGGGCGCTGGCATCTGCTCGCGGTGGCGGTGGCCGCCGGCGCCGGTCACGATCCGCGGGCCGTGCGGACCCCGCTCGTCGCGGGCGACCGCGCCACGACCGTGACCGTCACCGCGGGGGAGGTCACCAGCGCGGCGGTGCGGCTGCGGCCGGCCCTCCCGTCGGATCCGCCGGCGCTGCTCGCCCTGCCCGGCCTGGAGCCCCCGGCGGTCGTCGTGCCGCACCCCGGGTGCGCCGCGACCACCCCGGCCACGACCGCCCCGGCACAGGGCCGGGCCAGCGTGACCCGGCTGCGGGCGGTACCCGCCGAACCGGCCCCGGCGAGGGACCGAGCGGTCACGCCCGGCGGCGGACCGGGTCGTCAGGGGCCCGAGGGGGACAGTTTGCGGCACAGGTCCTGACGGGTCTTCAGGCGTTCGGCGAGCAGACACCATTCCTTGCCGATGTGCTCGGCGATGGGGGCGACGACGCCGAGCCAGTGCGGCGGGACGGCGTCGACGAGCCGTCGCCAGTCCTCGCCGGGCTCGGTGGCGTGGGCCTGCATCCAGCGCAGCAGTTCCCGGCCGTCCGCGGTGTAGCGGATGGCGGGGTCGGTGGCCATCTTGGCCGCCACCGCCGCCCAGGTGGGCGGGGCCTCGGTGTGGTTGCGGCGCTGCGGCGGCGGGGCCTCGGCGCCGGCCGCGACCCGCAGCGACGCCCGCCGGACGCCGTCGCCGGCCCCCTCGGCCGGTGCCGTCACGTCGTCGGGCGGGGGTACGGAGTGGACGGGCCGCACGTGCTGCGGGCGCGCGCCGTGGGTCCGGCGCCCGTTGCGTTCGGGCCCCTCGCCGCGCCGCAGCCGTGCGCTGACGTCGTGCACCGTGCCCAGCGACACGTCGGTGGCCCGCGCGACCTGGCGCAGCGGGGCCTCCGGATGGGCGGCGATGTACTCGGCGGCGCGCCGCCTGCCCTCGCCCGCGTCCACCGGGCGCCGCCTGCCGTCCTGGCCGATGCGCTTGCCGCCCTGGGGGGTGGCGATCGCGGAGCGGTCGCGCAGCGAGGCGATCGTCTTGGCGCTCAGTCCGGCGATGCCCGCGATGGCGCGGTCGGACCAGTCGGGGTGGGAGCCGAGGACGCGCTGCGCTCCGGCGACGCGGTCGGCCCGCGACAGCGGCAGGCCGTGCAGGCCGTTGGCCTTCATCGCGATGACGAGGGCCTCGGAGTTGGAGCAGTCGAGGAAGCGGGCGCGGATGCTCTCGTCGCCCATGAGGCGGGCGGCCTCCAGGCGGTGCAGTCCGTCGATGACCCGGCAGCCGTCCACCTGGACGAGAATGGGGGGCAGTTCCGCGGAATCCGCGGCGTCGACGAGAGTCCGGACATGAGCGGCGTCCGTTCCGCCCTGGCGCAGAGAAACCCCGGGAGAGAGAGCGGAGAGGGGAACTTCGCGTGCCGGGAGTTCGTCGAAGTTCCTCGGATCGAATTCGCTGTGCGCCGAGGATCCGGCGCCCTCCATCCGGACGACACTGAATGCACTCGTTATCGAGACGGCTTGCGCGTTCCTCTGAGACATTCCGCTGACTCCCTCTCTGCTGCCGCTGGCGAAGAGGGTCGCAGGGGGGTCTCCAGCCCCGGTGGAGGGCAGGTCGACGTTCTCTGGACGCACGGCACCGCGGGCGTCCGCCGAGGGGGGGACGGACGCCCGCGGGGATCAGGCGTCGCGGCGCCGCAGTTGCACCGCCGCGACGGTCAGCAGGGCGGCCGTCCAGAGCGCGAGCACGCCCAGGCCCTCCCACGGTCCCAGCAGGTCGCCGGCGCGCGGCGCCTGCTGGGTGATCATGAAGCCGGCCTGGGTGGGGAGCCAGGCGTGGATGTGCTCGCCCACGCTGCCGGGCAGCAGCGCCGCCATCGGGGTGATCACCAGGACGAAGCCGATGACGATGGTGATGCTGGCCGCGGTGTGCCGGATGATCGCGCCGGCGGCCAGGGCGAACAGGCCGAGCAGGGCGAGGTAGAGGCCGCAGCCGGCGACGGCGCGCAGGACGCCGGGATCGCCGAGGGCGACCGGCGCCTTGCCGTCCATGATGGGCGCGCCGATGAAGAACGAGCCGAACGCGGTCAGTTCGCCGACCGCGAGGACGAGCAGGGCGAACACCGTCGACTTGGCCGTCAGCACGGGCACCCGGCGGGGCACGGCGAGCAGGCTGGCGCGGATCATGCCGGTGGAGTACTCGGAGGCGATCGCCATGACGCCGAGCACGCACACCGCGAGCTGGCTGAGCAGGATGCCGCTGCCCAGGATGGTGCCCGTCGGGTCGAGGCGCATCTCGGCCTGCTGGGCGGGGTCGGTCTTGTCCCAGTTGGAGATGCCCATCTGCAGGAACAGCGCGGTGAACACCAGGGTGAGGACGACCAGGATGGCGAGCGACCAGACGGTGGAGCGCACGGAGCGGATCTTCGTCCACTCGGAGAGCATCAGGTTGCCGAAGCCCGGTCCGCGGCCGCGGGCGGCCGGGCCGGACCCGGTGAGGGGGGCGGTCGTGGCGCTCACTTCACACCTCCGGCGGTGGGCACGCCGGCGTCGTACTCGACGGCGTCCTTGGTCAGTTCCATGAAGGCCTCCTCCAGGGAGCCCCGGCGGGTCGACAGCTCGTGCAGCACCAGGCCGTCGGCGGCGGCGAGTTCGGCGATGCGCGGGGCCTCGAGGCCGCCGACGTCGAGGTCGCCCTCGTCGGTGCGGGCGACGGTGGCGCCGTGGCGCTCGAGCAGTTCGGCGAGCTGCGCGCCGTCGGGCGTCCTGACGAGCACGGACTGTTCCGTGCTGCGCTCGATGAACTCCTTGGTGGAGCAGTCGGCGACCAGCCGGCCGCGGCCGATGACGATGAGGTGATCGGCGGTGACGGCCATCTCGTTCATCAGATGGCTGGAGACGAAGACCGCGCGGCCCTCGGCCGCGAGCGACTTCATCAGGTTGCGGATCCAGAGGATGCCCTCGGGGTCGAGGCCGTTGACGGGCTCGTCCAGGACCAGTGCGGCGGGGTCGCCGAGCAGTGCGGCGGCGATGCCCAGGCGCTGTCCCATGCCGAGGGAGAAGCCGCCGGCCCTCTTGCGGGCCACCGACGCCAGCCCGACCTGTTCGATGACCTCCTCGACGCGGCGCCGGCCGATGCCCTGGGTCTGGGCGAGGCAGAGCAGGTGGTCGTGGGCGCTGCGGCCGGTGTGCACGGCGCGCGCTTCCAGCAGGGCCCCGACGACGCGCAGGGGGCGCGCCAGTTCGCGGTAGGGGACGCCGTTGACGGTGGCCTCGCCGGCGTCGGGCCGGTCGAGTCCCAGCAGCAGCCGCATGGTGGTGGACTTGCCCGCGCCGTTGGGGCCCAGGAAGCCGGTGACCCGGCCGGGCTCGACCGTGAACGACAGGCCGTTCACGGCGGTCTTGTCGCCGTAGCGTTTCGTGAGGTTCTTGGCCTCGATCATGGTCACCTCGGTTGAATGGCTGCGACAGTTTTCGCTGGGGCAAAATCCCCGGACCCCTGTGATAGCAGGATCGCTATCTGTTCAGTAGTCGCGGCCTCGAGCGGGCCGTGAACGATGGCCCGCGCATCACGCCCCCGATATTTTGGCGGTTCCGCCTGTCCGGGGAAGGGCGTGTTCCATCTGCTTACTTTCCTCGGTTGAACCCGGAAACCGACGGGGGTCGTCATGAATTCAGTCACGAACGGTCCGGCGCCCGACCGGCGGCGGCCGGTGGTGGGGATCTGCGCGCGGACGGCGCCGGTCACCCTCCAGGGCGGCGATCTGGTCGTCTCCCTGGCGTTGCAGTCGCACGTGGCGTTCCTGGCCGAGGCGGGCTGCACTCCCCTGCTGCTGCCGTTGGCGCCGGGGGCCGAGGAAATCGTCGGCCGGCTGGACGGGCTGCTGGTGCCGGGCGGCCCCGACCTGGACCCGGCGCTGTACGGCGCGCCGGCCCACCCGGCGACCCGGGCACCGGACCCGGACGCCGACCGGGCCGAACTGGCGCTGGTGGGCCGGGCGTTGGAGGCAGGTCTGCCGCTGCTGGCGATCTGCCGCGGGATGCAGCTGCTCAACGTGCTGCACGGCGGCACCCTCCATCAGCACCTGTCGGACGTCACCGGCCATGACGGCCACCGGCCGCGGACGGCCGACTTCACCCTCGGCCGCCAGCCGCTGAAGCTGGCGCCCGGCAGTCTGATCGCCGCCGTCCTCGACGAGGACGAGCCGGAGACGGCCTGCCACCACCACCAGGCGGTGGACCGGCTCGGCAGCGGCCTCACCGTCACCGGGCGGGCCGGTGACGGCACCGTCGAGGCCGTGGAAGTCATGGACCACCCCTTTGCGATCGGCGTGCAGTGGGAATCCGGTTACACGCCCGACAAACGACTTCACCAAGCCCTCGCACACGCCGCAAGGCGCCTGCGGAAAGAGACGTCCGCCGCATTTTCGATTCATTGAGAAAAGGCGGCCCCGAGGGCAAACTGATTTCCGATCCCCATGCGAAGGAGAATTATGTCGCCGCGGATGCCGAACCCCTCCCTGGTGGTTCCCGACGTTCTTCCGCCGATGCGCGCGCTGGTCAAGGCCGTCAACAGCGTCGGCGTTCCCCTGCAGACGCTCGTGCTCGTCCACCTGAGGGTGAGCCAGATCAACGGGCGCACGGTCCATCTGCCCCGCAAGCCCAAGGAGTTCGAGGACGCGGGGGAGGAGGACCGCCGTCTGCCGCTGGTGGAGACGTGGCGGGAGCAGACCTGCTTCACCGACGCCGAGCGCTCGCTGCTGGCGCTGTCCGAGGCCGCCACGCGGATCGACGGCCGCGAGGACCCCGTCTCGGACGAGGTCTGGGAGGAGGCCGCCAGGCACTGGACCGAGGTGCAGCTGGCCGCCGTGGTCCTGCACATCGGGCTGGTCAACCTCTGGAACCGGGTCAACGTCGTCACCAAGCAGGAGGCGGTGGACTGGCGCATCAACCCCAAGACGTGGACGCCGATGACCAGCAGGCTCACCGCGGCCCAGTAAGCCCCCGCGAACCCGTCAGGCCCTGTCCGGTGGCACTCCCCGGACAGGGCCTGACGTCATCTGCGCGCCCCCTCGGCGCGGTCCTCGCGGCTCAGGGCGCGCCGTCGCCGCCGAGCGCCGCGTCGAGGACGGCGAGCAGCGTCCTGGCCTGCACGTTGACGTAGCGGCTGTGCGCGGCGAGCCATCTGAGCTGGCCCGGCGTGACCCAGTGGTATCCGGGCGGCGGCTCGTCCGGCGTCGTCGCCTCGTCGGTCTCGACGATCAGGTAGCGGCTCTCGGCGTCGAGGAACCGGCCGCCCTCCTCGGAGTGCACGGTCGAGTAGCGGACGCGCTCGGGCGGGGCGTTCAGCACCGCGTCCAGGAAGAGCGGCCGCTCCCCGGCCGGCAGGGGCGCGTAGTTCGACGGGACGCACTGCACGGTCGGCGCGAGCTCGACGGTGTCGAGGAAGCCGCCTTCGACGCGCGCGTGCGCCAGGACGTGCGGGACGCCGTCGAAGACCCGGTGAGCGAAGCCGACGACACCGCGCTCGACCGGTTCGATGAGGGGCTGGGTCCAGCCGGCGACCTCGCGGCCCGCGCCCTCGACCGACACCGCGACGACCCGGAAGAACCTGCCGTCGGTCCGGCCGAGCGCGTGCTCGCCTCGCTGCCAGCCGGCGATGTCGCGCAGCGGCATGAGCCGGGCGCGGACGTCGTGCCGGGCCCGCTCCCCCGTGAACCAGGCCAGCAGGTCGGCGTCGGAGGACAGCGCCCGCGTCTCGGCCGGCACCGCGGGCGCGCTCGCCAGCACCGTGCGCGCGTCCATGTTCACGACGTTGTCCAGGCGCAGCAGCCGCAGGATCTGGCCCAGGGTGAGCCAGCGGAAGGAGTCGTGGACGGGGACGTCGCCGTCCACCTCGACGATCATGTTGCGGTTGCGTTTGCGGAAGAACCAGGCGCCGTGCTCGGACTGGAGGACGTCGGTGAGCACCTGCTCGCGCCGGGGGGCGAGGAAGTGCTCCAGGTACCGCACCCCGCTTCCCCCGTGCGCCTGCGTGTAGTTGCTGCGGGTGGCCTGCACGGTGGGCGAGAGCTGCACCAGGTCGGGGTTGCCGGGCTCCATCTTGGCCTGCATCAGGAAGTGCAGGACCCCGTCGAACTCCTTGGCCAGGATGCCGAGGATGCCGATCTCCGACTGCACGATGATCGGCTGCTGCCACTGCGTCTGCGGCCGGGTCACGTGCAGGCCCTCGACGGTGAAGAACCGTCCGCTGCCGTGCCGCAGGTTCCCGGTGTCCGGGGCGAAGGACCAGTTGTCGAGGGCGGCGAACGGGATGCGCCGCACCACCGTCCCGCACTCGCGCCGGTGCCGGTCCAGCCAGCCCGGCACCTCGGACGTCGCGGTGTGCACGCCCTCGGCGGTCGCGGCCGACAGCGCCAGGCGCTCGGCGACCGCCGCCCTGGTGCGCGGCACCAGCCGGGCCGGGGCGCTCACGGGCGGCCGCCGTTCTCCTTGAGCGGCTTCCACCACGTGGGGTTGTCCCGGTACCAGGCGACGGTCTCGGCGAGCCCGGTGTCGAACGCGGTCAGCGGCCGGTGGCCGAGTTCGCGCTCGATGCGGCCCTGGTCGAGGGCGTAGCGCCGGTCGTGGCCCTTGCGGTCGGTGATGTGCCGGATCATGTCCGGTCCGGCGCCGCACAGTTCGGCGAGCCGGTGGGCCAGCTCCAGGTTCGGCACGGGCGTGCCGGCGCCGATGTTGTAGGCCTCGCCCGCCCGGCCGTCGGTGAGGACCCGCTGCACGGCGCGGCAGTGGTCGTCCACGTGCAGCCACTCGCGGACCTGCCCGCCGTCGCCGTAGACGGGTATGGGGCGGCCTTCGAGCAGGTGGGTGACGGCGAGCGGGATGAACTTCTCCGGGTGCTGGTAGGGCCCGTAGTTGTTGGAGCACCGGGTGACCGAGACGTTCAGCCGGTGGGTGCGGAAGTAGGCCAGGGCGATGAGGTCGGAGGCGGCCTTGGACGCGGCGTAGGGCGAGTTGGGCAGCAGCGGGGACTCCTCGGTCCACTCGCCCTCCTCGATGGAGCCGTACACCTCGTCGGTCGAGATGTGCACGACGCGTTCGACGCCGGCCGCGAGGCTCGCTTCGAGCACGGCCTGGGTGCCCTCCACGTTGGTGCGCACGAACGCCGCGCCGCTGGCGATCGAGCGGTCGACGTGGCTCTCGGCCGCGAAGTGCACCACCGCGTCCTGGCCGTCGAGCAGGCCGCTCAGCAGCTCCCGGTCGAGGATGTTCCCGTGTGCGAAGGACAGCCGCGGGTGGGAGGCGGGGAGGTTGTCACGGTTCCCCGCGTACGTCAGCGCGTCCAGGACGGTGACGTGCGCGTCCTCGAAACCCGGATACCCCCCGTCGAGCATGGTCCGTACGTAATGCGAGCCGATGAATCCGGCCCCGCCGGTGACGAGGATTTTCATGAGATCACGTCGCAGTCGGAATTCCACGCTCGAAGCATGTCCTTTTCCCTTTTCCTTGAGGGGACGGAAGGGTGCGCCGCGGGCCCCGCCGGCCGCGACGGCGGCCCGGCGCCCACCCTGTCCGGTGAGGCTGGACGGCCGCCCTCGAAGCCCTCTCGAGACGGACTCGACGGGCCCGCGGCGTCCGGCGGGCCCGCCGGACGCCGCGTCAGCTGTCCTGGAGCAGCCCCAGCACGTTGCCGTCGAGGTCGGTGACCGTCGCCACCCGGCGGCCGCCGCCGACCTCCTTGGCGGGGCTGCTCACCGTGGCGCCCGCGGCGGTGACCTCGGTCAGCTTCGCGTCGAGGTCGCTCACGTGCCAGTAGGCGACCTGCGAGGTGACGCCCTGCGCCCCGGCCGGCACCAGCCCGATGTGCTGGCCCGCGACGTCGAACCCGACGTAGTACTCCGAGTCGGTCTGCGGCTCGGTGCCGAGCAGGGCGGCGTACAGCTTCCTGGCGGCCGCCATGTCCGCCACCGGGTGCAGCACGGTCTTGATTCCCTGGATGGCCGCGTCGGACATTCTCACTCCCGGGGGGTCGGAATTTCGTCGCCTCATGCTAGGGAAATCCGGGAGGCCGTAGCAGCGCCCCGCGTGCCGCCTCAAGGCGGTTTCCAGGCGTTCTTGAGTGTGAGCCGACAGGCCGGTGCCACGCTGCGAGCGCGCTGAAATAGGAGGGGAATCACGTGAGAAAGCTTGCGTTGGTCATACCGGTGATCGCGGCCGCGCTGGTGGGCTCGGCCGTCGCCCCGGTCGCGGTGGCGAACGATGCGGCCGTGCCGGCCGCCGGCACCGTCGACTGGGTGCCGTGTCCGGGCGGCGACCCGGTTCTCGGCGACATGCTCAAGAACCTGGAGTGCGGCACGGTGCAGGTGCCGCTCGACTACGACGCCCCGCAGGGCAGGAAGATCAGCCTGGCGCTGACCCGGGCCAGGCACACCGCCCCCGACAGCGAGTACAAGGGCGTCGTGATCCTCAACCGCGGCCAGTGGCCCGGCGGCATCGGCCGTGACCTGCCCACCCGGTACGCCCTGGGCACCACCGGACTGGCCAAGGACGTCGGCGCGGCCTACGACTGGATCGGCTTCGACCCGCGCGGCGTCGGCGCCAGCGAGCCGTCCGTCGTCTGCGACGTCGGCTACCTCGACCCCGGGCACGCGCAGCCGGACCCGGTGCCGGCCACGCCCGCCGCCGAGCGGCAGTGGGTCAAGCGCGCCCGCGCCTACGCGGACAGCTGCGGTGAGAAGTACGGCGACGTGCTCTCGCACCTCGGCACCGAGGAGGCGGCGCGCGACCTGGACCGGATGCGGATCGCGCTGGGCCAGGAGAAGATCACCTACTTCGGCACCGACTGGGGCACCTACCTCGGCTCGGTCTACGCCACCCTGTTCCCGCACCGGTTGCAGCGGATGGTGCTGGACAGCGTGGTGCGTCCCAGCGGCGTGGGATACCGCAACAGCCTGCGCAAGAACGTGCTGTCCGAGCGCAACGCGGAGATCTTCTTCGCCTGGGTCGCCAAGTACGACGCCGTCTACCACCTCGGCACGACCGAGGCGGCGGTCGAGGCGAACTACTACAGGGCGCAGGACGAGCTGACGGCGGCGCCCCTCGACGGCAAGATCGGCCCCGCGGAGTGGGCGGACATGTTCGAGCCGGTCGTCTACCGCAGCTGGACGTGGCTCTCGCGGGCGCAGGTGCTCTCCGACTTCGTGGTGCGCAAGGACCCGACGTCGCTGCGGACCGGCTACACCCCGCCGGGCTTCCCGCACCAGAACCGGCACGCGATGACCAACGCGGTGAACTGCCTCGACGGCCCGTGGCCGCAGAACTGGAACCGCTGGAGCAAGGACCGCGACCGCCAGTACCAGGCCGGCGCGCGCATCCTGACCTGGCCCAACGCCTGGTACGACGCGCCGTGCGCCTTCTGGCCGGAGCCGGCCCGCAAGCCGATGAAGATCGGCAACGCCCAGGTGGACGTGCTGCTGGTGCAGCCCCAGTTCGACAACGCGCACGGCGTCGCCGGCGCCGTCGAGACGCACGCGCTGTTCCCCAACTCCCGGCTGATACTGGAGAAGGGCGGGCACAACGTCGGTGCGGCGCTGTCGGCCAACAACAACACCTGCCTGAACAAGTACGTCGGCGACTTCTTCCGGGACGGCACCCGTCCGGCGTCGAAGAAGGGCAAGGACGCCGTCTGCCAGGCGGCGCCCGACCCGGTGCCCGCGTCCTGACGCACCGTCCGGCGGACCCCCGGCACACCTGGTGCGTCTGGCACCCCCGGCACATCTGAAGCACCCGAAGCACCCGAAGCACCCGCACACCTGACGGGACGGGCCCCGCGTGACGGTTCACGCGGGGCCCTCCCTGTCGCGCCCGTCAGCGCAGGGCGCCCACGGCGCCGGGCCGGCGGGCGGCGACCAGCGTCTCCAGGGTCCGCACCAGCTCGTTGGGCGTGGGCATGGCCAGCATCTGCTCGCGCAGCCGCCCGGCGTTCGCCCGGACCTGCGGGTCGTGCAGCAGCCGCACCAGCGCGGCGCGCACCCCGGGCCCGTCCACCTGCGCGGGCGTCATGGCGAACCCCGCGCCCGCGGCCTGGAGGCACCGGAACTTCAGCGGGGCGTCGAAGGCCCGGCCGATCAGCAGCTGGGGCACGCCCTGGCGCAGCGCGCAGCCGAACGACCAGGTGCCGCCGTGGTGCACCACCGCCGCGCACGTCGGCAGCACCTCGGCCAGGGGCGCCGACCGCACCGCGCGGGCGTTGGCCGGCACCTCGCGCAGCTCCCGCAGGGCGTCCGGCGGCAGCGCCAGCACCAGTTCCATCTCCAGGTCGGCCACCGAGTCGAGGATGTCCTGGACGCGTTCGACGGGCAGCGGGAGGCGGGCGGGCCCGTCGGCCGAGTCGCCGAACGTCATGAGCACGCGCGGCGCGGCGGGCGGTGCGGCGAGCCATTCGGGCACGACGGCCGGGCCGTTGTAGGGGACGAACTGCACGGGCAGGGTGGTCGGCCGCTCGTCGGGCCGGAACGCCTCGGGGAGCGGGGCGACGGTGAACTGGCCGTTGACCAGGTCCTCGGAGAAGCCGACGCCGTACCGGCCCGCCCAGCCCGTCAGCCAGTCCCGCATCGGGTCGGCGCGCCGGTCCGCGGGCTGCCGGTCCAGGGCGTGCAGGAAGTCCTCGCGCATACGGGTGTAGACGTCGACGGAGTACAGCACCCGGGCGTGCACCGCGCCCACGGCCTCGGCGGCGACCGCGCCCGCGAACGCCTTCGCGCCCCACAGCACCAGGTCGGGCCGCCAGGCGCGGGCCACGGCGACCAGGTCCTCCGTCATCGAGTCGTTGGACCGCCGCGCCTGGGGGAGCACCAGGTCGTCGAAGACGTGGCAGGCCTGCTCCCAGTTCAGCCGCTCGCGGTCGGGTTGCAGGTCGAACAGCGGGTCCACGTCCGGCCGCGCGGACCTCTCGGCGGCGGCGGCGCGGTCCGTCGTCTGGCGCCGGTCGCGCTGAAGGCGGACGTCGGCCGTCTCGCCCGGACCGACGCCCACGGCCGTCAGCCCGGCCGAGGTGACGGCGTCGAGCAGATCCGGCCAGACCGCCACGCGCACCTCGTGACCGGCCGTCTGCAACGACCACGCGAGCGGCACCAGATTGAACACATGGGTCTTCCAGGGGAACGGCACGACGAGAACTCGCACAACGCACTCCTTTCCACATCGGCTCCACATCGGGGGCTATGGAATTGTCGTCCCCGGTCTGCTTGTTCAACCGTGTCGGGTCGGCAGTTGAACAAGTCGTGCAGTGCGGCCGACAACGCGGAAAAACGGGGAACTTGACAGAGCCGAGCGCCCGACGGGATGGTCGATGCACTCGATTGCCGATTGTCCCGAGGAGGTGAATCAGATGAAGACGCTTCGTCAGTGGAACGCTCTGCGCTCGCAGCGGAAGGGCGGTGTCCGCCCGGCCGGTAAGTACTTCAAGTGGGCGGCCTGATCAGGCGGTCCGGTGGCCTGTGGAGGGTGTGTCACCCTCCACAGGCCAGGGGTTTCCGGCCAAGCGATATCTGACCGTGGCAATCGAGGTGGGATCAGTGCACAGGTGGAGTTACGAACGTTTTGCCGTCGAGCAGAAGAACGTGAACGGGCTGGTGGATCGTTTTCTGGCCCCGGAGGTATGGCAGAAATCGCGCGAACCCCTGACCGATGGGGAACGCGCCGAACTGCGTGAGTCGATCGCGGCGCTTCGGCACCCCAGAATCATCGAAGAACTCTGTGCGATAGCGGCGACCCACCCGCGCGCCGATGTCCGCCTGACGGTTCTCGAAGGCGTCGAGCCGTTTCTGTCCACGCTTCCCGCCGCGCGGGAATTCCTGGTCTGGCTGCTCGGCGACGACGAGGACTTCGTCGTGTTCTCCGCGGCGAGGATCGCCGGCCGCCACCGCATCGGCGAGGCCTACGAGGAACTGGTGCACATCACCGGGCCGGCCGAGGCCGGCCTGCTGCGCAGCACCAAGCCGGTGGGCATCGGCGCCGCCGTCGTGGCCAAGGCGATGGACGGGATCCTCGGCGCGCAGGACCGCGCGGCCCGGCTGGAGATCGAGCGGGAGCACGCGAGGACCGGTCAGCTGCCTCGGGAGACCGCCCTGGGCGAACACTGGGACTACGACCCGGAGAACCTGCCCCGTCCCGTGCCCGAGGGCATGGTCCTCGTCCCCGCGTCGGAGTTCGTCGCCGGGATCGGCATGGACGACGTCGTCCACCCGCTGTACGACGTGGACGACGCGGTGCCCCGGCAGACCCGCTGGCTGCCCGACTTCCTCATCGACCGGTACCCGGTGACCAACCGGGAGTACGACGCGTGGGCGGAGAGCGAGCAGGCGGCGGAGCACGCGCTCTGCCACCCCGACGAGCCCGAGGACAAGGACCACCGCCGCGGGATCGCCGGCGACGCCCGGTTCGGCCCCGACCACCCGGCGACCGGCGTCGACTGGTACGACGCCTACGCCTACCTCGCCCACCTCGGGAAGCGGCTGCCGACCGAACTGGAGTGGGAGAAGGCCGCACGCGGCGAGAACGGCTCCCTCTACCCGTGGGGCGACGAGTTCGACCCGGACGCCCTGCGGTGGTTCGGCGCCTCCTTCGGTGAAGCGCAGAGCCTGGAGCACTGGCGTGACACCCTGAGCACCTTCGACGACAGGACTCCCGCGGTCACCACCGTCCCGGTCGGCTCCCACCCCAGGAACGTCAGCGCCTACGGCGTCGCGGACCTGGTCGGGAACTGCTGGGAGTGGACGGACACCAACTTCTTCACCCGTGACCGCATGAAGCCGATGATCTCCGGCCGGCCCCGCACCGAATGGGCGACGGCCGAGGAGACCTCGGTGGTCATCCGGGGCGGCGCGTGGACCTCCATGCGGGAGCAGGTCACGGCGTACTTCCGCGGCAAGGACCTCTTCACGGACCGGCACAACGAGATCGGGTTCCGGGGGGTGATCCGGTGACTTCGCCGCAGCGCATTCCGCGGTTCCGCTACGACGGCACGGTGACGGCCGAACAACGCGCCTTCTACGAGCAGTACGGGTTCGTCGTCTACCGCGGTGTCCTCGACGCGCAGGACGTGCAGACCATCAAGCGCGACGCCGAACGGCTGGAACGCGACACGCTCGACGGGAAGGTGCCGGCCGAGCACCGCGACCAGGTCATCAAGCCGTCGTACGACGAGAACGGCCGGGCGACCCTGCACCGGCTGCCCTATTTCACCCTGCACTGCGCGGACACCCGGGAGCTGATCGAGCGCCGGAACCTGGACGCGCTCGGCCCCGGTCTGCTGGGACGGCCGACCTGGCGGTTCGAGGACGCCGTCGACGGGGCCGTGTGGCAGATGAAGCGGGGCAGGCGAAGCTCGTACAGTGCGCTGGACTGGCACCTCGACTTCCCGCACGACCTCCCCCTGACCCCCCTGGTGAACGTGGGCGTCTACCTGGACGACGCCACCGTCCGCAACGGCTGCCTGGTCCTCGTGCCCGGATCCCACCGGTATCCGCCGCGGCGGCTGGAGCCCGTCGGACTCCCGCTCGAAGCCGAGGCGGGCGACGTCATCTGCCACACCTTCAACATCCTCCACCACTCCGGCCCGGTGCTCGACGACACCAGCCGGGCGACGCTGTACGTGTACTACTCCGCGGGGCAGAAGCCCACGGCGGGCACGGCGTACAGCCACCGTGCGGGTGAGGATTTCGCCAAGATGATCACCGGAGCGGAGGCCGGCGCGCGATGACCACCACCACCCCGGACGTGCCGTCCGAAGTCCTGCGCGTCGCCGCCTGGGCCGACGGGCCGGCGGCGGAACGCGACGCCCTGCTCGACGGCTACCTGCGCGCCCTGGAACAACTGCCCGAACCACGGCTCGGGGAATGCCTGGCGGTCGGCCTGCTGCACGACGCGCCCGAGATCCGGCGCCAGGCCCTCGCGGCCGCCGTACGGCTCGCCCCGGAACTGGCGGCGGAGGCCGTCGGGTGGGCGCTGGCCGACCCGGACGAGACCGTGCGCGGATCCGCGCTCGCGTCGCTGGCCGCGACGCCGGACCTGCGGTCCGAAGGCGGCCCGTCGGCGCTCCACGCCCTGCTGGCCGTGCTCGGCCGGTCACCGGACCAGATCGCCGCCGGTGTCGGGAACTACGTGACGGTGGCGGACGTGCACGCGCTCGCCTCGGCACGCACCCTGCTCGCCGACACCCGACTGGCCGGTGCGGTCCTGGAGGACCTCCCCGTCCCGCTGTCGGCCGACCGGCTGCCCAGCCGGCTCTCCCTGGACGGGATGCGGCACATCCCGGCCGGACGGCTGCGCCGTGGGACGCGCCCCGGCCAGGAACGCTCCTGGGGCGACCTGGGCGAGCCCGCGGTGGACGAGGTCGCCGTCGAGGGCTTCCACCTGGACATCCGCCCGGTCACCAATGACGAGTACGACGCGTTCGTCGCCGACGTCGGTGTGCAGGGCCACCTGTGGTGCCACCCGGACGAGCCGAGGAACACCGACCACACGCGCTCCACCGCCGACGACCCCCGCTGCGCCGGCGACCACCCGGCGACCGGCGTCAGCTGGTACGACGCGGTGGCCTACGCCGCCTGGTGCGGCAAGCGGCTGCCCACCGAGGACGAGTGGGAACGGGCCGCGCGGGGCGACGACCACCGGCGGTACCCGTGGGGCGCCGAGTTCCGGCCCGAGTCGGTGCGAGGCCTGCACTCGGTGCTCGGGCGGGACGGCCGGACCGGACCGGACCGCGACGCGTGGCTGCGCCGGCTGGCGGACCTGTCCGTCGCCGAACTGCCCGCCCTGACCGGCCCGGTGAACCTGCCGGGCGGCGAATCCCCCTTCGGCGTCCACGACATGTGCGGCAACGTGTGGGAGTGGACGTCCACCCGGTTCCTGGACGGCCTCCCGCTCCAGCCGCGCTTCGGCACCATGGACCCGGGCGACCTGTGGGGCGAGTGGTCGGCCGAGGTCAGCGTCCGCGGCGGGGCGTGGAGTTCGCCCCCCGCGCTGCTCACCGCGGTCAGCCGGGCGGGCAAGGTGCTGGTGGCCCGGAGCCCGGAGATCGGCTTCCGCTGCGCGGTGAGCGAATCCGAGGTGCCCGGTCGATGACCCGAGCACGGCGAATGCGGCGGGTGCTGCCCGAGGGCTACACCCGCTGTCTCGCCAACCCCGACTTCCGTCGGCTGCAACCCGGATTCCTGGTCTCTTTCCTCGGCGACGGCATGAGCTTCGTCGGTGTGGCGTGGCTGGCCGTCGAACTGGCCGCCCCGGCCGACCGGGCCCTCGTGGTGGGGCTCGCCGTCGCCGCCTACAGCCTGCCCGCCGCGCTCGGCTCCCTCACGCTGGGACGCTGGCTGAGCGGGCGCAACGCCAGGAGCCTGATCCTGGTCAACGCGCTCCTGCGCGGGGCCCTGTTCGCCCTGATCCCGGCGCTGTACTGGGCGGGGCTGCTGAACGCGGCGACCTACATCGCCCTGCTCGCGGTCTCCTCGGTCCTGCACGCCTGGGGGATCGCCGGCCGTCAGACGTTCGTCGCCGAGACCCTGCCCGCCGAGGACCGGCTGGCCGGCCACGCGCTGGTGGGCAGTCAGGAGCAGCTGTCGTTCATCGCCGGACCGCCGCTGGCCGGTCTGGTGTCGGTCGCGTTCGGGCCGGCCGCGGTGCTGGCCTGCGACGCGGTCAGCTACGCCTACCTCGCCCTCGTGACGGCCCGGGTGCGCGGCGACGGCACGCTCGACCGCCGTCCCGCGGTGCCGCTGCGGCGCAGCGGCAGGACCCTCGCCCGGCACCCGGAGCTGATGGGCCTGCTCGCGCTCTCGTTCGTCTTCTACCTGCTGTACGGGCCGATCGAGGTGGCGGTCCCGGTCGTCGTGGCCGAGCGCATGGGCGGGGACCCGGCGGCCCTCGGGTGGATCTGGGGCGCGTTCGGCGTCGGCGCGGTGGCCGGGACCTGGGCCACCGGAACGCTGCGGCGGCTGCCGCTGTGGCCGACCGTGCTGGGCATCGTGGCCGGCTGGGGGCTGGCGATCCTCCCCTTCGCCCAGTTCGGCACCCTCGCCGCGGGCATCGCGGGCTTCGGCCTCGGCGGGCTGATCTACGCGCCGTACGGGCCGGTGACCATCACCCTGCTACAGCAGAAGGCGCCCATCGAGGAGCTGGTGAGCCTCAGCGCCTTCCGCAGCGCGATCCTGGTGGTCGCGACCCCGCTGGGCGCGGTGCTCGGCGGCCCCCTGGTCGACGCGCTCGGCGCGGCGGACACCATCGAACTGTCCGGCCGGACCACCGTCGGCCTCGCCGTCGTCGGCACGGCCCTGATCCTGCTGGTACGGCGGCGCCGGGAGCGGCGGGAACCGCTCGTGAGCAGCTCGCGGCGGTGAGCCCTGCCGGCCCGCGCGACAGACCGGCGCCGTGACGTCCACGTCGTCATGCCCGGCGCCGGGGACCCGGAGACAAGGAGCGGTGATGAAACTCGGGCAGGAAGAGATGCGCGGCCGGTTCGAGCAGGAGCGGGCCGTGCGGCTGGCCACGGTCGACGAACGCGGGCGCGCCCATGTCGTGCCGATCATCTTCGTGGTCGACGGCGACGTCTTCTACTCGCCGACCGACAGGCCGAAGAGCGGCAACCCGCGGCCCAAGCGGCTGCGCAACCTCGACCGCGACCCGAGGGTCACGGTCCTGGCCGACTGCTACGACGAGGACTGGCTGAAGGCGTGGTGGGTGCGGCTGCGCGGCACCGCCCGGGTGATCGACGACGGCCCGGAGCGCACGCGTGCGCTCGGCCTGCTGGACCGCAAGTACGAGCAGTTCGACGGCGCCCGCTACCTCCAAGACGGCGGACCCGTCGTGGCGGTCGACATCGAGGACTGGCTCGGCTGGGCCTACAGCGAGCGGTCGGCGCAGGACGGCCGGCGGCGCCCGTGGCGCGAGAGGTCGTGGCTGCGGTCCAGCCGTGCTTGACCGGAGTTGAAGACGGCTTTGCCAGGCTGCGACTGGCAAGGCATCGGTCGATCCTTAAGGGGCGAATATGGGAGCCATCGAGGTTCCGGTTCTGATCGTGGGCGGTGGCGGATGCGGCTTGTCCGCCTCCGTCTTCCTGTCCGACCAGGGCGTCGATCATCTGCTGGTGGAACGGCACGCGGACACCTCGAGGGTTCCGAAGGCCCACTACCTCAACCAGCGCACGATGGAGATCTTCCGGCAGCACGGCGTCGCCGACGACGTGCTCGCCGAGGCGGCGCCGCTGGAGAAGTTCGGCAAGGTGCGCTGGCAGACCACGCTCGCCGGCGACGGGCCGCTGGAGCGGCGCCTGATCCACGAGATGGACGCCTTCGGCGGCGGCGAACTGCGCGAGACCTACGCGGCGGCCGGACCCCTGCTGCCCGCCAAGCTGCCGCAGATGTGGCTGGAGCCGATCCTGCGCAGGCACGCCGAGGAGCGCAATCCCGGGCGGATCCTGTTCCACCACGAGCTGCTGTCGTTCTCCGACGAGGGCGACCACGTCGTCGCCGAGGTGCGCGACCTGGAGAGCGGGGAGACCACCACCGTCACGGCGCAGTACCTCATCGGCGCCGACGGCGGCCGCATGGTCGGGGCCGGGGTCGGCATCGAGATGCAGGGCCCGCCCGGACTGGTCAACACCACCACCGTCTACTTCTCCGCCGACCTGTCCCCGTGGTGGGAGGAGGGCACGCTCATCACGCACTTCCTCAGCCCGGAGGACCCCGACCTGTCCTGCAACCTCATCGAGATGGGGCCGCGCTGGGGCAAGGAGTGCGAGCAGTGGGGGCTGCACTTCGCCCCCGGCCCGCCCGGACGCTGGGACGACGAGACCGTCGTGCCGAGGATCCGGGAGCTGCTGCGCATCCCGGACCTGGAGGTGACGGTCCACAAGGTGACGGACTGGATCGTGCACGCGCACCTCGCCGACCGCTACCGGGTCGGCCGGGTGCTGATCGCCGGCGACGCCGCGCACCGCCAGCCCCCCGCCGTCGGCCTCGGACTGAACACCGGCATCCAGGACGCGCACAACATCGCCTGGAAGCTGGCCGCGGTGCTCGGCGGCCGCGCGAGCGCCGGCCTGATCGACACCTACGAGTCCGAGCGCCGGCCCGTGGGACGGGAGAACGTCGACTGGGCGGTCTCCGCCGCAGTCCACCACCAGGCGGTCATCGACGCCGTCGGCGCCGGCCACAACATCCCGGCGGGGCGCCGCAGGCAGCGCCTGGAGGCGTACTTCGACCCCTCGCCGCTCGGCGACACCGTGCGCCAGCGCGCCCTGGAGATCTTCCACACCCACCGCGGGGGCTGCCAGTCGCTCGACATGGAGGTCGGCTTCCACTACGAGGACGGCGCACTGGTCGCGGACGGCAGCGAGGCGCCGGCCCGCGTCCCCATGCGCAACGAGCACCGGCCGACGTCCCGCCCCGGGCACCGTCTGCCGCACGCCTGGATCACCGCCGGCGACCGGCGTCTGTCGACGCTCGACCTCACCGGCAGGACCGACTTCACGCTGATCACCGGCCCGCAGGGCGCGCCCTGGTGCGAGGCGGCCGCCCGCGTGGCGGAGAAGTTCTCCGTCCGCGTCACCACGGTCCGCATCGGCGACGGCGGCGACTACGCGGACGTCGACGGCGGCTGGGCGGCCGTCCG
This sequence comes from Streptomyces sp. NBC_00704, assembly GCF_036226605.1. NCBI lineage: Bacteria > Bacillati > Actinomycetota > Actinomycetes > Kitasatosporales > Streptomycetaceae > Streptomyces > Streptomyces sp. NBC_00704. The sequence continues at coordinate 23,166 of NZ_CP109001.1, read as the reverse complement.
GGAGATCGGCGACGCCGGCGCGCTCCTGGTCCGTCCCGACCAGCACATCGCCTGGCGCAGCGCGGACGGCGCCGGGGACCCGGAGCAGCACCTGGCCCGGGCGTTCGCCGCGGTGCTGGAGCGCTGACCGCGGCGGCGCACACACAGCAGCGGCCGTGCCCGGCGTCGGGCACGGCCGCTGCTGTGTCGCGCGGGGGCCGGTTCAGGCCCCGACCGCCGCCGGGCGGGCGGCGGCGTTCTGCCGCACATGGGCCAGGACCTGCTCGGTGGCCTGCCGCGCGGAGGCCATGCACACGCCGACGCCCACGCCGTCGTACAGGGCGCCGCACACGGCGAGGCCGGGCTGGGCGGCGACCGTCTCGCGGATGCGCCGCACCCGGTCGAAGTGGCCGACGGTGTACTGCGGCAGGGCGTCCTGCCAGCGGCTGACGCGGCGGGCCACCGGGGCGCCCCGCACTCCCGTGGCCTCGGCCAGTTCCGCGGTGGCCAGGGCCACCAGGTCGGCGTCGTCGCGCCGCAGCAGGTCCTCCTCGCCGAACCGGCCGATGGAGCAGCGCACGATCTCCACCTCGCCGGCCAGGTGCGGCCACTTCACGGTGGTGAACGTGACCTCCTTGACGGCCTTGCCCTCGCTCGCGGGCACCCGGTAGGCGGCGTACCCGCGGCCGGAGAGGCCGCCGGGGAACGCGGCGCGCGGGTAGGCGAGGGTGACGACCGCGACGCTCGAGTAGGGCACCTCGGCGAACGCCGAGACGGCCCGTGAGGTTCCGGGGACCTGGGCGAGCAGGCTGCCGGCGGGTCCTGCCGGGACGGCTATGACGACGGCGTCCGCGTCGATGTGCTCCGGGGCGCCGGCCGTGCCCACGGTCACCCGCCAGCCGTCGGCGCGGCGGGCCAGTTCGCGCACCGGGGCGTCGGTGCGCACCGTCGCGTCGGGCGCCGCGGCGAGCACCTCGCGCACGAGCACGGCGGGCAGCGAGCCGAACCCGCCGTCGAGGGTCGCCACCCGCACGGGCGGCGGCTTCTCCCCCTCGGCGAGCACGGGGGTCAGCGAGGCCGCCGCGTCCGCCAGCGAGACGTGCGAGCGGGCGGCCTTCGCCAGCGGCGTGAGGGTGGCCTCGAACGACAGGTCCGTCGCGCGGCCGGCGAACACGCCGGCGAGGAACGGTTCGACCAGGCGGTCCACGACCTCCTGGCCGAAGCGTCCGCCGACGTGGTCCGCGACCGAGACGTCGCCCTCGCGGTCGAACGAGGGGAGCACCAGGTCCTGCCGGGCCCGCTCGACGCCCGCCGCGGAGACCACGCCGGACCTGGCGAGGTCGTCCAGGTCGCAGGGGACGCCCATGAACTGACGGTCCGGCTGGTGCCGTACCGCTCCTGCGGTCCAGATCGCCGACGCGGTGACGCCGGCCGACATGATCTTCTCGCCGAGTCCCGCGTCCGCGATGAGGCCGGTCGTCCGGCGCCGGTTGGCGTACAGCGACTCGGCCCCCTCGTCGACGGGGACGCCCGCCACCTCGGAGACGGACAGCTTCCCGCCGAGCCGGGAGGACGCCTCCAGGACCGTCACCCGCACCGGCTCGTCGCGGAGCTGGAACGCCGCCGCCAGTCCCGCGATGCCACCCCCGATGACGACCACATGGGGCTTTCCACTCACCTGATCCTGTTCGGTGCCAGCCATTCCACCAGATCCTTCGTGGTTAGTGTCGTGAGAGGCCGTCTCGGCGCCGGCGTCCGGCGTCAAGACAGGTCCTGGCAGTCTGGCCGGGGCTCTTGGCCCGTCGGTCGAGGGCTGCTGGAGAGCCGGTGGCCGCCGCCGAACCAGCGCTCGAGCGCCTCGGCGAGGTCGTCGGCGGTGCCGGGGGAGGTCCAGGCGACGTAGCCGTCGGGGCGCACGAGGACGGCGTCGAGCGGGGCGCCGGGCGCGGTGGCCCAGGCGCCGGTGACGACCTCGACCCGGTCGGCGAGCCCGTCGGCCGCACGGGCGACGCGGGCGTCGGCGTCATGGGTGGTCAGCAGCAGACCGCGTCCGGTGCGCAGGAGTTCGGCGACGCAGACGCCGGCGCCGTCGGCGAGGGTGAGCGCGGTCCCGGGCGGCATGCGCCGGCCGAGCAGGGGGTGGTCGCCCTTGGCCAGGTCGTAGCGGATGCCGAGGTTGCTCAGCATGCCCGCCGCGTACTCGGCGGCGTCCTTGTGGGCCAGCAGTTCGCCCACCACCTCGCGCACCGGGTCCATGTCCTCGCCGGTGAGCCGCAGTTCGATCGCCGCGCGGGCGTTGCGCGCCAACTGCTCGCCGACGGGGTGGCGTTCGGCGTGGTAGGTGTCCAGCAGGCCCTCGGGGGCCCCGCCCCGCACCGTCGCCGCCAGCTTCCAGCCGAGGTTCACCGCGTCCTGCACGCCCACGCTCAGCCCCTGCGCCATCGCCGGGGGCTGCACGTGCGCGGCGTCGCCCGCCAGGAACACCCGGCCGCGCCGGTACTCGGCGGCGGCCCGTGAGGCGTCGGTGAAGCAGCTGATCCAGCGGCACCGCCCGTGGTGGATGGACTCGCCGGTGAGCCGCTGCCAGGCGTCGGCGAGGTCGGCGAAGGCGATCGCCTCGCGGTCGGCCGGCGGTCGGGTGCCCGCCTCGTGGACGACGACCCGGGTGACGCCGTTCTCCAGGTCCATCGCCATGACCATGCTGCCGCCGGGCAGGTCCTCGCCGATGCGCCGTCGGCGGGTGTCGATCCCGGTGACGTCGGCCGTGAGGAATCCGCGCCGGCCGTCCGTGCCGGGGAAGCCGATCCCGGCCAGTCTGCGCACGGTGCTGCGGCCGCCGTCGCAGCCGACGAGGTACGCGGCGCGGTCCTCGGCCGGCCCGTCGGGGCCGTCGACGTCCACCACGACCTCGTCGTCGTCCTGCCGCAGCGCGGTCACCTCCCGGCCGCGCAGGACGGGCACGCCGAGTTCGCCCACCCACTCCTCCAGCATCCGCTCGGTGCGGAACTGGGAGACCCCGCGGTGCCCGTAGTGGTCCTCGTCCAGCATGCCGAGGTCGATGGGCAGCCCGCCGAAGTGGCTGTCGGCGGGTTCGGTGGCGCCGAGCCGGCCGAGCAGGCCGCGCTGGTCGAAGCACTCGGCGGTGCGCCTGGTGAAGCTCGCGCCGCGCGACTGGCGCGTCGGGGCGGACAGCCGCTCGTAGACGACGACGTCCACGCCGCGGAGCCTGAGTTCGCCCGCCGTCATCAGTCCGACGGGGCCGGCCCCGACGACGATCACATCCCTGGCCATGCGTTCACTCCTTCACGAGGGGCGCCGCCGGCGTTCCCCGGCCGGCGGACTGCGGGGCGCGGCCCGCGCCGAACCAGCGCTCGAGCGCCTCGGCGAGGTCGTCGGCGGTGCCGGGGGAGGTCCAGGCGACGTAGCCGTCGGGGCGCACGAGGACGGCGTCGAGCGGGGCGCCGGGCGCGGTGGCCCAGGCGCCGGTGACGACCTCGACCCGGTCGGCGAGCCCGTCGGCCGCACGGGCGACGCGGGCGTCGGCGTCATGGGTGGTCAGCAGCAGGCCGCGTCCGGTGCGCAGGAGTTCGGCGACGCGGACGCCGGCGCCGTCGGCGAGGGTGAGCGCGGTCCCGGGCGGCATGCGCCGGCCGAGCAGGGGGTGGTCGCCCTTGGCCAGGTCGTAGCGGATGCCGAGGCCGCTCACGACCCCGGCGACCTGCTCGGCGGCGTCCTTGTGGGCCAGCAGTTCGCCCACCACCTCGCGCACCGGGTCCATGGCCTCGTCGCCGAGGTAGAGCTTGGCGGCCGCGCGGGCGTCGCGGATCAACTGCCGTCCGACGGGGTGGCGTTCGGCGTGGTAGGTGTCCAGCAGGCCCTCGGGGGCCCGGCCCCGCACCGTCGCCGCCAGCTTCCAGCCGAGGTTGGCCGCGTCCTGAAGTCCGGCGCTCAGCCCCCAGGCGGCGAGCGGGGGGATCTCGTGGGCGGCGTCGCCCGCCAGCAGCACCCGGCCGCGCCGGTACTCCTGGGCCAGCGCGGAGGAGTTGCCGGAGGCCCACAGCCACAGGCACCGGGCGCCGTGGATCGACTCGCCCGTCAGCCGCCGCCACGCGTCGGCGACCTCGGTGAACGTGAGCGCGCCCGGCTCCGGGCGGGCGGGCAGGTCCGGGTCGTGGACGACGACCCGGCAGCGGCCCTCGCCCAGCGGGGTGCACACCACCATGCGGCCGCCGGGCAGCCGTTCGCCGATCGGCCGGGGGCGGGGGGTGACGCCGGTGATCTCCGCGGTGTACATGCCGCGGGTGGGCTCCCAGCCCGTGGCGGGGATGCCGGCCAGCGCGCGCACCGTGCTGCCCGCGCCGTCGCAGCCCACCACGTAGCGGGCCGCCTCGTCGCGGTGGCCGTCGGGACCGGTCAGGGACACCACGACGCCGTCGGCCGTCTCGCGCAGCGCGCTCACCTCGTGAGCGCGGCGCACCGGCACGCCGAGTTCGTCCAGCCAGGCGCCGAGGGCCTGTTCCGTCCTGGTCTGGGACAGGCCCAGCACCCCGCTGTGGTCCTCGTCGAGCAGGCCGAGGTCGAAGCGGACCCCGCCGAAGTGGCCCATCGGGCCCCATCGGAACGCGCCCAGGCGCGGCAGCAGCCCGCGCTGGTCCAGCGACTCGGCGGTGCGCCGGTTGAAGCCGAGTGCCCGGGACTCCTCGGTCGGGGCGGGCAGCCTGTCGTAGACGGCCACGTCGGCCCCGCCCAGGCGCAGTTCTCCGGCCAGCATCAGGCCGACCGGCCCCGCACCGACCACTATGACGTCAGTTGTCTTCATTCTTTGAGGCCCTCTGCGCTGTGGCAATGGTTGGCCATGGTGAAGCTACTCAGGGCGATCTCGGGTCGCAACGATTCCGAATTCCGCGGGCGCGGTGCGGTGTTCGACCGTGGAGTCGGCGCAATTGAACACGGCGGTGAACAGCGGCGGTGATCAGCCGCGACGAACGGGCGGCGGTGAACGCTTGAGTGCGCGGTCCGCGCCGCAGCAATATCGTCGGGCGCCTTCGGGTTTTCTTCTTCCCGGGCCTTCCCGGGCCTTCCCGGGTTTCCCCGGGTTTCCCCGGGTTTCCGGATCTTCCCGGAGTGAATGCGCAGATTACCGGCCGCTGAAAGGAAGCTGACGTGACAGACGAGAAGATCGCCCTCGTCACCGGCGCCAACAAGGGCATCGGGTTCGCCGTGGCCCGCCGGCTCGGCGAGCGGGGGATCGTCGTCGTCGTCGGCGCCCGCGACGAGACGCTCGGCAAGCAGGCCGCCGACGCGCTGGCCGCGGACGGCATCGCCGCGACGGCGCTGCGGCTCGACGTGACGGACCCGGAGGGCGTGGCCGAGGCGGCCCGCGAGATCGAACGGCGGCACGGCCGGCTCGACATCCTGGTGAACAACGCCGGCACCGCGGGCGGCTTCACCGGCGCGCCGAGCGCGGCGACCGCGGCCGACCTGCGGGAGGTCTACGAGACCAACGTCCTCGGCGTGGTCACCGTGACCCACGCGATGCTGCCGCTGCTGCGCCGCTCCCCGGCCGGCCGGATCGTCAACCTGTCCAGCCACGTGGGGTCGCTGACCCTGAACTCGGACCCGGACTCCCCGCTGGCGGGGGTCAACATGATCGCCTACCAGTCGTCGAAGACCGCCCTGAACGCGGTCACCGTCGCCTACGCCAAGGAGCTGCGGGGAACCCCGGTCAAGGTCAACGCGGCCCTGCCCGGAGTGGTGGCCACGGACATCAACCACCACCGCGGCCCCCGCACCCCCGCCGAAGGGGCCGCCGTCGTGGTCCGGCTCGCCCTGCTGGACGAGTCCGGCCCGTCGGGCGTGTGCCTGGCGGACGAGGGGCCCGTCCCCTGGTAGCGGACGGCCCCGACGCGCGGCGGCCGCCCCACGGCCCGCCGCATCCGAACCGCACCGCCGGACCAGTCCCCGGCGGGCACGAGACATGGAGACAGACTGTGGCGCTTGACGGAACGATCCTGGTGCTGGGCGGGACCGGCCGGCAGGGCGGGGCGGTGGCCCGCGAACTGCTGCGGCGCGGGCACACCGTGCACGCCCTGGTCCGCGACCCGGCCAAGGCGGAGGCGGAGGCGCTGCGGGAGGCGGGCGCGGTCCTGGTCCGCGGCGACATGGACGACGAGGCGTCGCTGGCGGCGGCGATGCGGGGCGTCCACGGCGTGTTCAGCGTCCAGACGTTCCGCCAGCCCGGCGGCGTCGAGGCCGAGGAGCGGCAGGGCCGTGCGGTGGCGGACGCCGCGGTGCGCGCCGGGGTGCGGCACTTCGTGTACAGCTCGGTCGGCGGCGCGGACCGCGACACCCGGGTGCCGCACTTCGAGAGCAAGCACCGGGTGGAGCGGTACCTGCGCACCCTGGACCTGCCGACGACGGTGCTGCGGCCGGTCATGTTCCACGACATCCTGCTCGACATCGCCCCGCGCCCGGCGGGGGACGGGCTGGTGCTGGCCATGTGGCTGGACCCGCGGATCCCGGTGCAGCTCATCGCGACCGACGACATCGGCGTGTTCGCCGCGGACGCCTTCGAGAACCGGGACGCCTGGCTGGGCCGGGTGGTCGAGATCGCCGGCGACTCCCTGACGGGCCCGCAGATGGCCGCGGCCTTCGAGGCGGCCTCCGGCGTCCCGACGCGCTACCGGCAGCTGCCGATCGAGCCGCTGCGCGACGCCCGCCCGGACCTCGCCAACATGTTCGACTGGTTCGAGCGCGACGGTTACCGCGCCGACCTGGAGGAACTGCGCCGCTCGCGGCCCGGCCTGGTCACGCTGGAGCGCTGGCTGACCGAGAACTGGACGGCGCCCGTGGCCGCGGCGGCCCGCTGAGGCCGCTCAGGTGAAGACCGGCTGCCGGGTGCGGGTGCGCTTGAGCTCGAAGAACCCCTCGGTCGCGGCGACGGCGAGCACCCCGTCCCACAGCCGCGTCGCGGCCTCCCCGCGCGGGGAGGGCGTCACGACGGGCCCGAAGAACGCCACGTCCCCGACCGCGACGACGGGGGTGCCGACGTCCGCGCCGACCCGGCCGATGCCGTCGTGGTGCGAGGCGCGCACCGCGCCGTCGTACGCGTCGCTGCCGGCCGCGTCGGCGAGGGCGGGGTCGAGGCCCGCGGCGGTCAGCGCCGCCGCGTACGTGGCCCGCTCCCGGGGCGCGCGCTCCAGGTGGAAGCGGGTGCCCAGCTCGGTGTACAGAGCGCCCAGCACCCGCGCGCCGTGGGCCTGTTCGGCGGCGGCGCACACCCGCACCGGCTCCAGCCGGGCGGCGAGGTCGCGGTGCCAGCGCTCGGGCAGGTCGGCGCGCCCCTCGTTGAGGACCGTCAGGCTCATCAGGTGCCAGCGCACGTCGAGGGGCCGCTGCCGGGCGACCTCCAGGATCCAGCGGGACGTCAGCCACGCCCAGGGGCAGGTCGGGTCGAACCAGAAATCCACCGGGGTGGGAATGTCGTGCTCCAACGGGTCCTCCTCGACGTAGCCGGGCCGGAACAATTTGGCAAGCAGGGCCGGAATTTCACTGGAGTGGCGCTGGACGGCCCCTGTTCAACCGCTCAAATTCCCCGGTTGAACACGTGAAGGTCATTGCGGGAGTACGGAAGTTGCGGTTTCGAGAATCGCCGACCTATTGTCTGGAATCCGCGAAGAATGCACTCCGAAAGGAAAGGCATGTCCGTGCTGCCCGAGGTTCGTGACCAGTCAGACTCGTATGCGCTGCTCCATCTCGTCCAGGGCGCGGTGATCACCCAGGCGATATCGGTCGCGGCCCGGCTCGGCGTCGCGGACGTGCTGGCCGGCGGTCCGCTGTCCGCCGGGGACATCGCGGCGCGCGTCGGCTCGCACCCGGAGGCGACCCACCGCCTCCTGCGGGCGCTCGCCGGTCACGGGGTGTTCGCGGTCCGCGCCGACGGCCGGTACGAGAACAGCGCGCTGTCCGAGCCGCTGCGCGAGGACGCCCCGGACTCGATGCGCGGCTTCGCCCTGCTGATGAACCACCCCACGCTGTGGGAGGAGTGGGGGCACCTCTTCGACACCGTGGAGACCGGCGAGGCCAACCTGCCCAAGCTGCGCGGCATGGGCGCGCTGGACTTCTTCCACGCCCACCCCGACTACGCGCGGGTGTTCTTCCAGGCGTTCGGCGAACTGTCCGCCTCGGAGACCGACCCGATCCTGGCCGCCTACGACTTCTCCGGCTTCGGCACGGTCGTCGACGTCATCGCCGGCCGCGGCAACCTCCTGGCGGGCATCCTGAAGCAGGCGCCGGACGTCAAGGGGGTGCTGTACGACTCCGAGATCGCCACCGTCGACTCCCCGGCGCTCTTCGAGGCGGCCGGAGTGGCCGACCGGTTCACCATCGAGCACGGCGGCTATCTCGGCACGCTGCCCTCGGGCGGCGACGCCTACGTCTTCAAGCACATCATCCACGACTTCTCCGAGGCCGACGCCGTCACCGCGCTGCGCAACGCGCGCGAGGCGATCGCGCCCGGCGGGAAGCTGCTCGTCGTCGAGTACGTGATCCCGGAGAACAACGACAAGCACCTCGGCAAGACCATCGACCTCTGGCTGATGCTGATGCTCGGCGCCCGCGAGCGCACGCTCGCCGAGTACCGCGAGCTGTTCGCGAAGGCCGGCTTCGAACTCACCAGGGCCGTTCCCACCAGCGCGCCGATCTCGGTCATCGAGGGCATCCCCGTCTGAGGCCGCCGCGAGCAACCGACTCATTCCCGCATACCGCACAGGAGAAGACCCGATGACCCCACGGATGGACAACCCCTCCCTGGTCGTTCCCGGCGCCCTGCAGCCCCTGCTCGACCTGACCGAGGTCATCGGCAAGGTGGGCGTGCCGCAGACCACCCTCGACCTCGTCCGGCTGCGCGTCAGCGAGATCAACGGCCGCGTCTACACGTTCTCCGACGACCCGCAGCAGGCGAAGAAGACGGACGAGCGGCTGAAGCGGGTGGCCGACTGGCGCACCGAGACCTGCTTCGACGAGGCCGAGCGCTGCGCGCTGGAGATGGCGGAGGCCGTCACGCTGATGACCGACCCGCAGGACATGGCCTCGGACGACGTCTGGGAGAAGTCCTCCCGGTACTACACCGACGAGCAGCTCGGCGCGCTGGTCATGCACATCGGCCTGGTCAATTTCTGGAACCGGGTGAACGTCGCCACCCGCCAGGAAGACGCGGCCTGGCGCTGAGAAGGGAAGACGGCACCGTGCTGAAACTCATCAACGCCGGTCTGGGCAGGACCGGTACGACCTCGCTGAAGGCGGCCCTGGACCGGCTCGGCCTGGGCCCGTCCTTCCACATGTTCGACATCGTCGGCGACGCCGGGCGGCTGCGGCAGTGGGAGAAGATCGTCTGCGACGGCGAGCGCCCCGACTGGGCGGCCGCCTTCGACGGCTACCGCTCCGCCGTGGACGGCCCCTGCGCCGTCTACTACCGGCAGATCAGCGAGGCGTTCCCCGACGCCAAGGTGCTCCTCACGGTGCGCGACGCCGACAGCTGGTACCGCAGCACCCACGACACCCTGTACCAGTTCGCCCTGCGCAGCGCGGCGAACCCGCCGGAGCCCGGCAGCGCGCAGGCCCGGCTGTTCCGCGTCACCAGCGCCCTGGTCTGGGACGGGCTGTTCGGCGGCCGGTTCTCCGACAAGGACCACGCCGTCGAGGTGTACCACCGGCACAACGAGGAGGTGGTGCGCGTCATGGGCGCCGACAACGTCCTCGTCTACGACGTGCGCGAGGGCTGGGAGCCGCTGTGCGCCTTCCTCGGCGTCGACGTCCCGCGCGAGGAGTTCCCGCGCACCAACGACACCGCGTCCATGCGGCAGCGGATCGCCGCGGCGGCCGGCGCCGCGGCCGCCACCGGCTGAGCGTGTGAGGAGCCTTCGGTGCTGATAACGGAAATGACGGTCCCGGGCGCCTACCGGCTCGAGCCGGAGCCGCTGAGCGACCGCCGCGGCCACTTCTTCGAGTCGGTGCGGGCCAGCGCCCTGCTGGCGGAGAGCGGCTGGGAGTTCACGGTGCGCCAGGTCAACTACTCGGTGTCCCGGCGCAACACCCTGCGGGGCATCCACGGCACCACGGTGCCGCCCGGCCAGGACAAGTTCGTCACCTGCGTGCGCGGCAGGGCCCTCGACATAGCCGTCGACCTGCGGGTGGGCTCGCCGACGTTCGGCTGTTACGACGTCACCCTCCAGAGCCCCGAGACGGGGACGGCCGTGTACCTGCCGGACGGGGTCGGGCACGCCTTCCTCGCCCTCACCGACGACACCTGCATGAGCTACCTCTGCTCGCAGGAGTACGTGCCGGGGACGATGATCGACGTCGACGCGCTCGACCCGGCCCTCGCCCTGCCGTGGGACCTGAAGGAGCCGCCGATCCGCTCGGACAAGGACGCCGCGGCGCCCACCCTGGCCGAGGCGGCGGCGGCCGGTCGGCTGCCCACCTGGGAGCAGTGCCCGCCGCGTCCGCTCACCGCGGCGGCGGACGGACGGTAGCGCGGGAGGACGCGTACGGCGGCCGGCGTCCCTGGGACGCCGGCCGCCGTACGCGTCCTCCCGCACGCGGGGGGCCTCACCGGCCCTCGCTCACCGGGTCCGCCCGCCGAGGGCCTGCGCGCGGACGTCCTCCATCAGCCGCGCCTGCCGCACCAGTTCGCGGTGGTGGCGCGCCCGGGCCGCCGGGTCCCGCACGGCGTCGTGGAACGTGGTGAACACGCCGACGAACTGGTCCGAGGCCGGGGCGAGGATCTGCGTCTCGCGGTCCTTCTGCTGAAGCCGCAGCACCGGGCGGGCGCCGACCGAGGGCGTGAACGCCCACTCCAGGACCAGCCGCCCCTCGCTCCCCCACAGCTCGTAGGCCGACCGGTAGCCGTGCGACAGGCCGAAGGAACAGCTCGCGCTGACGCCGTCGTCGTCGCCCAGCAGCGCCGCACCGGAGACGTCCACGCCCAGCTCCGGATCCCACTTCAGGCCGGCGCCCAGGACCCGCGCCGACGGCCCGAGGTACTCCTGGGCCGCGCGCACCGGGTAGCAGCCGACCTCCCACAGCGCCCCGCCGCCCAGGTCGGCCTGGTACTTGATCCCGCGCGGATCGGTCGGCGGAATGCCGAACACGCCGTGGTACGAGCGCAGCCGGCCGATCGCGCCGTCGTCCACCAGGGCCCGCGCCTGCGCGTGCTGGGGGTGCCGCAGGAACGCGAAGTTCTCCATGACGACCAGCCCGCGCTCCTCGGCGAGCGCGACGAGTTCGCGGGCCGTCCCCTCGGCGGGCACCGCAGGCTTCTCCAGCAGGACGTGCTTGCCCGCCTCCAGCGCCCGGTGCGCCCACTTGGCGTGCTCGCTGTTCGGCAGCGGGATGTAGACCGCGTCGACGCCGGGCAGCTCCAGGAGCCGCTCGTAGCCCTCGACGGCCGCGCAGCCGGCGGCGGCCGCCGCGGTCCGGGCCTTCTCACGGGAACGGCTCGCGAGCGCCACCAGCCGGAACGGCGAGCGGCCGATCGCGGGGAGGGCTCGGCGCACGGCGATGTCGGCGCATCCGATGATGCCGATACCGGCCCTCTGCTCGGATTCGAGAACGGGCGTCAGATCTTCGATTTCCACAGGTCCACCTAAACGACGACAGTAAATGCGCATGCCTGAACCGGTATGCCGTCAGCCTGAGTAAGCAGAGCCATGCCTGTCAACAAGGACGCTATTCGAAGGGGAGAGCGCCGGGGAGCCTTTCGGCCGGATGGCCGACGCCGATAAAGTGCGAGCACTGCCTAATTGGCACGAAGGTACTGAGGAGGCGCCACGGTGAAGGGCATCATCCTGGCCGGCGGCAATGGCACGAGGCTCCATCCGATCACTCTCGGGGTCTCCAAGCAAATGCTCCCGGTCTACGACAAGCCGATGATTTACTACCCGCTTTCTGCACTGATGCTGGCGGGGATCACCGAAATCGAGATCATCACCACGCCCGAGGACTCGGAGATGTTCCGGCGGCTGCTGGGCGACGGCTCCTGGCTGGGCATCACCCTGACCTACGCGGAGCAGGACAAGCCCCGGGGGCTCGCCGACGCGTTCCTGGTCTCCGAGGACCACATCGGGGACGACTCCGTCGCCCTGGTGCTGGGCGACAACATCTTCCACGGCTACGAGTTCGGGCCCATGCTCCAGCGGGCCGCGCAGGACATCAAGGGATGCGTCCTGTTCGGCTACCCGGTGCGCGACCCCGAGCGCTACGGCGTCGGCACCCTCGACGAGCAGGGCAGACTCATCGCCCTGGAGGAGAAGCCCACCGATCCGCAGACCAACATGGCGATCACGGGGCTGTACCTCTACGACAACCAGGTCGTCGACATCGCCCGGCGGCTGCGGCCCTCCGAACGCGGCGAGCTGGAGATCACCGACCTCAACCGCGTCTACCTGGAGCGCGGCGAGGCCCAGCTGATCCCGCTGGGCCGCGGTTTCGTCTGGCTGGACACCGGGACCCACGACGCGCTCATGGAGGCCGGGGACTACGTCCAGGTGCTGGAACACCGCCAGGGCGTGCGCATCGCCTGTCTGGAGGAGATCGCCTGGCGGATGGGCTACATCGACCGGGAGTCCTGCTACCGGCTCGGCAGCCGCCTCGCCCACTCCTCCTACGGCCGGTACGTCATGGAGATGGCCCAGGCCGGCTGACCGGCCCCGCACCGCGTACCGCAGCCCCCGCGATCCCCAACGGAAGAAGTGCGACAGCCATGAAAATACTGTTCACCGTCGGTGGCAGCCAGGCGGCCGTCTTCGGCGTCGCCCCCCTCGCCGCCGCCGCCCGCAACGCCGGCCACGAGATCCTGCTGGCCGCCGACGAGCCGCTGATGGCGGCCGCACAGTCCGTCGGGCTTCCCGCGGTCTGCATCACTCCCGAGCGGATGCGCTACGGCCAGGACGGCATGACGGCCGCCGCCCGCATCGACGCGCTGCTCGACCTGACCCGGCAGTGGAGCCCCGACCTGGTCGTCGGCGGCCTGTCCCACGTCCCCCGGGTGCTCGCCGCCCGGCTCAAGGTGCCCTACGTCCGCCACATCTGGCACATCGCCCCGATGGCGCGCCGGGACCGCACGGCGGTGGCGGAGCTCCAGCCGCAGCTGGAGCGCCTCGGACTGACCGAGCTGCCGCCGCCCGACCTCTTCATCGACCTGTGCCCGCCGGCGCTGCGCCCGCCCGGCGCCCCCGCCGCGCGGGCGATGCGCTGGGTCCCCCGGGTGAGCCAGCGCCGGGTCGAGCCGTGGATGTACACCCGCCCCGAGGGCCGCCGCCGGGCGCTGATCACCGCCGGCACCCGCAACCTGCTGCTGGACACCCCCGGCGCCTCGCTGAGCCGCCTGGTGGACGAGCTGACCGGGGCCGGGGTGGAGGTGCTGATCGCGGCGCTCCCCGAGGCCGCCGAGCGCTACGGCCCGCAACTGGGCGACGTGCGCATCGGCTGGATCCCGCTGGACGTCGTCGCCCCCACCTGCGACCTGGCGGTCCACCACGGCGGCGCGACGACGGCCATGACGCTGATCAACGCGGGGGTGCCCCAGCTGATCGTCCCCGACAACGGCTACGGCAAGGCCGTCGCGGAGGCCGTCAGCGGCTTCGGCGCCGCCGTGCTCGTGGACCCGCACCGGCCGCAGGAGGGACGCGGCCAGGACGAGGTGATCGTCGCCGGCTGCCGCGAGATCCTCGAGGACCCGCGGTACGCGGAGCGGGCCCGTGCCGCGGCCGCGGAGGCCGCGGCGCTGCCGACCCCGGACGAGGTGCTGCGCGAGATCGAGGCCCTCGCCGCCCGCTGACCGCACACGCACACCCGCACCCACACGCACGCCCCCACACGACAGGGACGGCCGGGCCGAAGCCCGGCCGTCCCTGTCGTCCCTGCGCGGGTCCTTTCCCGCGCGCGCGTTCCCGCCCGCCACCGCGCCCCCGCAGACGACACGCACGACACGCACGACGCCGGTCGCCCCGGGATCCGCGGAGAGGTCCTCCGCGGTCCCGGGGCGACCGGCGTCGCCGGGGCCGGCATGCCGGCCGTCAGACCAGCGCCTCCAGCTTGGGCACGATCTCGGCGGGCGTGGGCAGCGTCGAGATCTCCTTGGCGATGAACTGCGTGCGCTCCGTGTAGCTCGGGTTCTCCAGCAGCTCGCGGCACGCCGCGGCGATGACCTCGCCGGGCGCCTTGTCGGGCTCCTGCGCCTGCGGCCACAGCGTGCGGCCGGCGCCGAAGTCGGTGATGGCCTTGGCGATGGCCTCCCGATGGTAGTTCGGCGGGAACTCCGGCGGGTTCTCCGGGATGACCAGCTGCGGCACGCCGTTGGCCATCAGCGTCGTCGCGGTGGTCGCGCCGCCGTGGTGGACCGCCAGATCACAGGTGGCGGCGGTGACGTCGATCGGGATCCAGCCGACGCGCGCGTCGCCCAGCTCGGCGCCGAACCGCTCGACCGCGCCCGGGTTCGCCGCGATCAGCGCCTCGGCGCCCAGCTTGTTCAGCTCCTTGACCAGCAGCGGCATCGACCAGCCCGGGTCGCGGAACATCAGGCTGCGGAACCCGGAGGTGATCACCACGCGCTTGCGGCCCTCGGGGCGGGTGTACATCCAGCGCTCCAGCCGGCGCTGCGGGTTGCTGGGGATCCAGCGCATCGGCTGCGCGTCCGGGTCGTGGGACGGCCGCATCGACGGCGGAGTGGAGTCCAGGAGCAGATCGGGCTTGAGCAGCCCGTCCACGCCGAGGCGCTCCAGCTCCGGCCGCAGCTCCGCCTCGGCGCCCGGGTCGATACCGGTGAGCGGGATGCCCAGGTACTCGATGTGACGCACGTAGGGGACCTTCAGATGGGCGGCGAGCAGCATCGCGGCGTAGCTCTGCGAGCTGCCCACGACCACGTCCGGGGTCCAGTCCTTGGCCAGCTCCAGCAGGGACTTCACCCCGGCCAGCCCCATCTGCGCGAAGCCGCGGCCCTGCCCGAACATCTCCTCGTCGCCCAGCTCCCGGGGGAAGCGCAGCCCCTTGCCCGGGTTGCTGATCCGCATGAAGTGCCGGATCGGGTCGACGGTGAAACAGAAGGTGGGAAGGCCGATGGCCTCCGCGGTCTCCACCCACGGCTCGTGGGCGGCCAGCACGACTTGGTGGCCCGCGTTGCGCGCGGCCGTCGCCAGCGGGGCAGCGGCATAGTAGGTGGCCTGACTGCCCGTGGTGATGAACAGGATTTTCATGGCACTCCGGATGCTTTTCGTGGGATGCGGGCCTGCGGCAATTGCGAACAGTTCCGATGGTCCGCAGCACTGCCTTTCCCTGTCAATCACCGGCAATTGGCAACCCCGTTCAATCGCGGATTTCCCGCAGTTGAACGCGGTATTCTCCGGACTTCATTGCGCACTCTCCGGCCGCTGACCATCATGAGGTCGGTACGTGTGGCCAGGAAGCCTCAGAAACCGGATAGCGAAAGTCGGTGGCACATGAACAGCCTGATCTACGAAGCCCGGATGGCTCTCCGTGACGTCATGGAAGTGAACATCTACAGCCAGGGCAACGACAAGGTCTATCTGACCGTTTTCCCGGAGCTGGTCTGGGAGGGCACCGAGAAGACGCAGCCGGAGAAGGTCGTGCAGAACGTCATCGGCCGTCTGCACGACATGGACCTGGACGTCGCCGACGGCGACGCCTCCGTGCGGACGCTGCTGGACGCCGGCGCCGTGGAGATCGTCCGCAAGGCCGCCTGACCGCCCCGGCGGCCGGCGCCCCCAGGCTTTCGCCGCGCACGGCGCCCCGCGCGCCCGGCCCCACCCCCGCCCGGCCCCCCGAGTGCCCGCGCCGACCACCGCCGCGGGCACTCGTCGTGCCGCCCTTCGTGACCGCCCTTCGTGACCGCCCGCGGGCCCGTCCGCGGCGGCCGTCAGTGGTGGCCTTCCGCATGGCCTTCCGCGTGGCCGCCCGCGTGGCCGGGGCCGGCGGGGGCGACCACGAGCGGGCGCGTCATGTGCTGTTCGTGCTCCAGCATGTGGCAGTGGTGGACCCCCCGGCCGACGACCGGGAAGCGGACCGCCACGGTGACCAGCTCGCCCGGGGTGCCGTTCGGGCCGGGCCGGATCTGGCCCGCCGTGCCCACCCGGACGACGTCCTTCACCCCGCGCTCGTGCGGCTCCAGCTCCGCCGCCCCCAGGTACGCGACGGGCCTGGCCGAGCCGCGGACCGTCCGGTCGAACCCGGTCACGTCGTAGGTCTCGCGGGACAGCACGTGGAAGTGGGCCAGGTGGATGTGCATGGGGTGCGGGGAGGCGGCGAGGTTGAGGTACTTCCAGATCTCCGTGCCGCCGTGCGCCACGGTGAACGCGCGGCCGTCGTCGTAGCCCATGGCCGTCCGGCGCAGCGTGGTGACGCTCCCCGCGGCGTCCTCGACCTGGACGATCCCGGCGGCGGGCAGCGTGAGGCCCGCCGCCTCGCTCTCGGGCACCTCCTCCATCTCCCACAGCTCGGGCATGTTCGCCGATCCCGGCCCGGCCAGCACCACCCACCGCGGGGCGCTGTCGTGCGGCAGGTCGTGGTGGGTGGGCCGCTCGAAGGTGGAGGACAGGACGGCGGGCGGCGTGAACCGCCCGGCGGACCCGCGCCCGGCGACGCGGAACTGCATGACGTCGGGTTCCAGCAGGTCGTTGCGGGGGCTGGACGCGCCGGGCGGCACGCCGTCCATCGTGTTGACGAGCTTCAGGGACCGGCCGCGGAACGCGCTGAAGTCGACCAGGACGTCGGCGCGCTCGCCGGAGGAGAGGTTGAGCGCCCCGTCGACCGGCAGCGGCTTGTCGATGAGGCCCTGGTCGGTGCCGATGACGTGGAAGGCGCCGGGGACGGGCCGGCCGTCGGCCAGCAGCATCAGCCGGTAGATGCGGGAGTTGGCCGTGTTGACGATCCGGAACCGGTACCAGCGCGGCTCGACCTCCAGATAGGGCCAGATCACGCCGTTGACCAGGGTGTAGGGGGCGGCGTGGACGCGCATGAGCTTGGTGCCGACCATCTCCACCTTGTGCACGAGGCGGCCGGTGAGGGCGCCCGAGTCGTCCAGGGCGAAGTTGCGGTCGGCGAGGACCAGCGGCACCTCGTGCCGGCCCCTGGGCAGGCCCAGCGCCCGCTCCTCCTCGTCGCGGCAGACGAACAGTCCGGCGAGTCCCGCGTACACGCTGAAGCGGCTCACGTGGTGCGTGTGGTCGTGGTACCAGAGCGTCGTGGCGGGCTGGTCGTTCGGGTAGGCCGACAGCTGCACGTCGCCGGGGCCCGTCAGGTTCTCCATCCAGCCGTCGTTGCCGCCGCCGGTCAGCATGCCGTGCAGGTGCACCGCGGCCCACGGCTGGAGGCCGGCCACGCCGGGGACCTCCTGGCAGCCCTCGGTGCCGGGGTAGTTGGTCAGCGGGTCGGGTGAGGGGCCGCCGGGCCGGCCGAAGTCGACGGCGGTGACCGGGATGCTGCCCGTCAGGTGGTTCTCCCAGGCGACCCGCAGCCGGCGGCCGCGGACCGCCTCGACGGTGGGGCCCGGGTGGCTTCCCTCGTACGTCCACATCGGTACCGGGGGCAGCTCCGAGTGCACCCGGACGTCGGCGGTGCGCATACGCACGGTCAGCTCGTCGTGGCCGCCGCGGGCGACGGGCCGCAGCACCGGCGGGATGCGCAGCGGGTCCTTGAACTTCGTCAGCATCAGCCCGTCCGCCGACGGTTCGGCGCCGCCGGTGCCGGCGCCCGGTGCGTCCGGCGCGGCGAGGACGGTGTAGGCGGGCACGAGCGCGCCCAGGCCCGCCAGGGCGCCGCCGCGCAGCAGGGTGCGCCGCTTGAGGAAGGATGGGTCCGGTGTTCCGGCAGACGCGGTCTCCATGCGCCGGATGGTAGGCAATGGGCGCTGCACAGCCGCTCGAAGTCCCGTCCAGGCAAGGGATCTTGGCGCTCCGTGCGCCGGTCGCGGGCCGTGCCCTACACGGCCGCCATCTCGGTGTCCCGGCGGACGAGCGCCGCGTAGTGGCCGCCGAGGGCGAGCAGCTCGTCGTGCGTGCCGCGTTCGGCGACGCGCCCGCGCTCCAGCACGATGATCTCGTCGGCGTTGCGGACCGTCGACAGCCGGTGCGCGACGGTGATGGTGGTGCGGCCCTCGCTCGCCGCGTCGATGGCCTGCTGGACGGAGCGCTCGGTCTGGGTGTCCAGCGCGCTGGTGGCCTCGTCGAGGACGAGGACCGGCGGGTCGCGCAGAATGGCGCGGGCGATCGCCAGCCGCTGCTTCTCGCCGCCGGAGAACCGATATCCGCGCTCGCCGACCACCGTGTCGTAGCCGTCGGGCAGGGACGTCAGGTAGTCGTGGATGTGCGCCACCCGCGCCGCCGCGACCAGTTCCTCGTCCGTGGCGTCGGGCTTGGCGAACCGCAGGTTGTCGGCGACCGTGGCGTGGAAGAGGTACGACTCCTGGGAGACGACGCCGACCGCGGCGGCGAGCGTGTCGAAGGACAGGTCGCGCACGTCGACGCCGTCGATGGTGACGGCGCCCGAGGTGGCGTCGTACAGGCGCGGGATGAGGTAGCTCAGCGTCGTCTTGCCCGAGCCGGTCTCCCCGACGACGGCGAGGCTGCGCCCGACGGGCACGGTGACGTCGATGCCGTCCAGCGTGGGCCGTTCGGCGCCCGCGTAGCGGAAGCCGACGCCGCGCAGCCGCACCTCGCCGCGCAGCCGCGCCGGTGTCACCGGCCGCTCCGGTTCGGCGACGTCGACGGGCAGGTCGAGGTATTCGAAGATGCGGCCGAACAGCTCGAGGGAGCTCTGGATGTCCAGGCCGATGGTCAGCAGCCGCTGCGCGGGCCGGAACAGGATCTGCTGGAGGGTCGCGAAGGCGACCAGCTCGCCGATGGAGACGGCCATCCGGCCGCCGCTCGCGGTCAGTCCCGCCACCCAGTAGATCACCGCGGGCATGGCCGCCATGACGACCCAGATGGTCGACTGGTACCACAGGCCGGCCGTGCTCGCGCGCACCTCGGTCTCGGTGAGCTTGCGGGACTGCGCGGCGAACGCGTCGCTGAGCGAGCGCGAACGGCCCATGGTGTGGCCGAGCATGATGCCGCTGACCGACAGCGACTCCTGCACGTTGGACGACAGGTCGGCGAACTGGCGCTGCCGCGAGCGGGTCAGGACGCGCAGTTCGTCGCCGACGCGGCGGCTCACCCAGACGA
Organism: Streptomyces sp. NBC_00704; assembly: GCF_036226605.1. NCBI lineage: Bacteria > Bacillati > Actinomycetota > Actinomycetes > Kitasatosporales > Streptomycetaceae > Streptomyces > Streptomyces sp. NBC_00704. The sequence goes on along the minus strand of NZ_CP109001.1, from coordinate 3,955 downwards.
AGCCCGGCAGGACGACCAGCGACGCCAGCGTCAGCCGCCAGTCGAGCAGGGCCATGGCGGTGACGGTCGCCAGGACCGTCGTCACGTCCGACACCAGGGCGGTCGCGGTGGTCGTCACGGTCACCTGCATGCCGCCGATGTCGTTGGCGATGCGGGACTGGACCTCGCCGGTGCGGGTCCGGGTGAAGAAGGCCAGCGACATGCGTTGCAGGTGGGAGTAGACGGCGGTGCGCAGGTCGTGCATGACCAGCTGGCCGACCCGGGCGGACAGGTACGTCTGCCACACGTTGAACGAGCTGTTCGCGGCCGCGACGACGATCATGCCCAGGGCCAGCAGGGACAGCAGTCCGGTCCGGCCCTGCGGCAGCGCCACGTCGATGATCTCGCGGATCAGGAAGGGGTTGACGAGGGAGACCAGCGACGAGGCCGCGACCAGGAGCGCGACGGACAGCAGGCTTCTGCGGTACGGGCGGAACAGCTTGAGGATGCGCCGCTTCTGCACGGGGGCGTGGGCAGTGGCCGACCCGGTGGTGGTCACCCTGGTCTCCTTGTCTTCGGTCGGGTCCGGACGAGGGGCGCGCGACGGGAGGCGCGGTGACGTCTCACAGGTCGTCGGCCAGCGCGGCCCACCGGACGAACTCCTCCTCCGACACCGGGGGCGGGAAGGGCAGTTCGGCCGGCGGGAGCACGTAGTCGGGCCAGGGGTCGGGCAGGTGCGCTCCGTACCATCCGAGTCCCATCCACATGACGCCCTCGCCGAGGCTCCTGCCGATCGCCCTGAGAGCGGATGAACGCCGTGCCCGCATGTCGGTCTCCGTTTCGCCGGCCAACCCTTCACCGCCACCTTGGGCGACGCCTCTCAAGAAGCGGCGGGCAATCGGTCGAGCCCCGCTCGAGGCCGGTCTCAGGTGCGCACGAGCAGTCCGCGGCTGCGCAGCACCCAGCGTTCCAGCGGGCTGAAGAGCAGCAGGTCGATGGCGATGCCGACGACGAGGATGAGCACGATGGCCTCGAAGACCATGGCCGTGTCGCTGGCGTTGCGGCCGTTCTCCAGCAACTGGCCGAGGCCGACGCCGAGATCGGGGAAGGACGCGATGATCTCGGCGGCCATGAGCGACCGCCAGGAGAACGCCCAGCCCTGCTGGAGCCCCGCGACGTATCCGGGCAGCGCGGCGGGCAGGGTGACGTGCCAGGTGCCCCTCAGTCCGGTGGCGCCCATGGTGCGGCCGGCGCGCAGGAAGAGCGGCGGCACCTGGTCGACGCCGGAGACCAGGCCGTTGGCGATGGAGGGGACGGCGCCGAGCAGGACGACGGCGTACATCATTCGGTTGTTCAGGCCCAGCCAGATCACCGCGGGCGGCACCCACGCCACCGACGGCAGCGACTGGAGTCCGGACAGCAGGGGGCTGATCGCGGCGCGGACGAACCTCACCCGGGCCACCAGCAGTCCCAGCGGGGTGCCGATGGCGAGGGCGAGCAGGAAGCCGAGCAGGCCGCGGGAGGCGGACGTCCAGATGTAGCCGAGGAGTTCGCCCTTCAGCCAGGCGTCCCGCAGGACGTGCCACACGTCGGCGGGGGCGGGCAGCTTGGCGGGGTCGTCGACGATCCCGAAGGAGACGAGGCCCTGCCAGAGGGCCAGCACCAGCGTGACGGCGACGACGGGCGGCAGGACCGTGCCGGTGAGGACCCGCCGGATCGGCGTGCGCGTCCTGGGCGCGGTCTCCAGTGCGTCCAGGCCCGCCTCCAGGCCGGCGAGGTCGCCGCCCGCGTCCTTGGCGAAGGTGTCAGTGCCGGGCATGGCGGCGGATCTCCTCCCGCAGTTCCCCGGTGATCTCGACGGACAGTTCCGCCACGGCGGCGTCCTCGATGCGGCGCGGCTGCGGGATGTCCACCGTCCACTGGCGCACGACGCGTCCCGGCCGGGACGACAGCAGCACCACGCGCTCGGCGAGGCGGACGGCCTCGCGCACGTTGTGCGTGACGAACAGGACGGACAGGCGGGTCTCGCGCCAGATGCGGGTCAGTTCGTCGTGCAGGACGTCCCGGGTGATGGCGTCGAGGGCCGCGAACGGCTCGTCCATCAGCAGCAGCCGGCTCTCCTGTGCGAGCGCGCGGGCCATCGCCACGCGCTGGCGCATGCCGCCGGACAGCTCGTGCACCCGCTTGCCGTGCGCGCCCTTGAGCCGGACCAGCTCCAGCAGCTCCTCGGCGCGTTCGCGGCGCTCGGCCCTGGGCACGCCCCGCAGGCGCAGGGCGAGTTCGACGTTCTTGCCCGCGGTCAGCCACGGGAACAGGGCGTGTTCCTGGAACATCAGCGCGGGACGCCCGTCGGTGTCGATGCGTCCGCTGCCCGGCCGGTCCAGCCCGGCCACCAGGTTCAGCAGGGTGGACTTCCCGCAGCCCGAGGCGCCCAGCAGGGTGACGAACTCGCCGGGGGCGATGTCGAGGCTGATGTCGTCCAGCACGAGCTGGTCCCCGGCGGGGCCCTGGAACGACTTCGAGACGTGCGAGATCCGTACGGCGGGCTCGGCGGCCCCGGCGTTCGCGGCGGTCCTGCCGTCCCCGTCGGCCCCGGTGGTCGCGGTGGTCGCGGTGATCGCGGCGGCCCCGGCGGCCTCGGCGGCTCTGGTGGTCGCGGCGGCCTCGGCGGCCTCGGCGAGGGTGGTGGTCATGGTCGTCACCTCCTGGTCAGTGGTCGTGGTCCGGGCTCACCGGCGCACGCCGAGCCCGGCGTCGTCGACGGCGGCCTCGCCCTCGGCCGCGAGGACCTTGTCGAGCAGCGTGAGGTCGTAGATGCCCCGCAGGTCGGGGCGCTCCAGCAGACCGGCCCGGACGGCGTGGTCGGCCTGCGCGGCGAGGGTGGCGGCGAGCGGGTCGTCGGTCACCTGCAACGACTTCCAGGCCGGGCCCATGACCTCGGCGGGCAGCGCCTTGCCGGTGTCGCGGCCGATCTGCTCGTTGGCGGCGGCCATGGCCTGCGCGGGGTGGGCCCTGATCCACCGGTTGGTCTCCACGGACGCCCTCAGCACGGCCTCGACGGCCTTGGGGTGCGCCTTCAGGAACTTCTGCGACACGACGATGTTGGTGGTGGCGAACCGCCCGTGCGGCCACAGCGACGCCTCGTCGAGCAGCACCCTGCCGCCCTCGGCGACCAGCTTCGACGCGGTCGGCTCCGGCACCCACGCGCCGTCGATCGCCCCCGCCCTGAAGGCGTCCGGGGTGACCTTGTTGTCGCTGCGGACGAGGGTGACGTCGCCCCTGCCGGTCATCGGGGAGATCTTCCAGCCCTGTCCGGCGGCCCAGTGGAGGAAGGCCACGTCCTGGGTGTTGCCGAGCTGCGGGGTGGCGATCCGCTTGCCCTCGACGTCCCGCACGGACGTGATCCTGTCGGGGTTCACGACCAGTCTCACGCCGCCGGACGCCGACCCGCCGACGATGCGCAGGCTCGTGCCGCCGGACTTGGTGTAACCGTTGATCGCCGGGGACGGGCCGATCCAGCCGATGTCGACGGAGCCGGCGTTCAGCGCCTCGATCTCCGAGGGACCCGCGTTGAACACCGCGTACTTGGCCTCGGTGGCGCCCAGCTCCTTCTGGAAGAAGCCCTTGCGGTTGCCGACCAGCGCGGTGGCGTGGGTGACGTTGCCGAAGTAGCCGATCATCACGGAGTCCAGGCCGTCGGTCTTGTGCGCCTGGGGGGCGATCTTCGCGGCGCTCTCGTCCGTGGCGCGGGACCCGTAGCCGCAGCCGGCGAGGAGCAGCAGCGGCAGCGCGGCCAGGGCCGCGAGGACGCGGCGCGGGGCGGTGGTGGCAGACACGGGGAGGGATCCTCTCGGTGGCCCCGGCGGTCACGGCCGCCCCGGCGCGGGGTCCGCGCCGGTCGGGCCCGGGCCGGGAGGCGGTCGGCGGGCGAGTGCACGAAGCGGTGCGACGTCCCGTCAGCCCTGGTCGGGGTGGT